>VYEH01000433.1 GCA_009843005.1 Pseudomonadota bacterium
ATTTCGCACCACAGCGATTCCATCCCGCTGACGCCGCCCCCCCGGCGATTCGCGCCGCCGCGATCGCCAACCTTCAACGCCTGTACGGGATCGCCGATCAGCATTTGAACGGCCGCGACCACGTGATCGCCGGCCGGCGGACGGTGATCGACGCCTACCTGTTTACCTTCTCCAGTTGGGCTGCGCGCGGATTCCCCAACCGGCTGGGCGATTTCCCGCACCTGAAGCGGTTCGTAGGGAACATGCTGGAAGATCCCGGCGTCGCCAGTGTGCTGGCCAATGAGGGCGTGTCGTTCGAGCCTTAGTAGTGTTCGCTCCGGTGGCCGGTGCGCTGACACGGGGGGAAATGAGTATTTCCATGTAAGTTACGATCAAACCGCTGGCAGCTGCTTCTCCGGTATGGTCGACAGAAGCGAGGTGCGGTTCAGATCTGCGATGGACCTTTCCGCCACGCGTCAGGCAAACGAAATTCCGTGAATCCTGAATGGCATGGAACGCAGACGACTTCCCGTCGCCGCACAAATTGCATTGGCCAGTGCTGGCGGCGCCGGCGGTGCGCCACACTCCCCGCCACTGCCCGGCGTATCCGTCGGCGGCAGAATCACCGTGTCGATCTCCGGAATATGGCTGATCCTGACAAGCTCGTATTCGTTGAAATTCCTCTGCCGGGTCGCACCGTTATCGATAAGGATCTCCCCATACATGGCGCTGGTAAGGCCCCAGGTGATGGCGCTTTCCATCTGGTGCTCGATCATCATGGGGTTCATGTAGACGCCGACATCGCACACGCAGGTGATCTTGTGCAGCCTGACCCGCCCGTCATCGCTCACGGACGCCTCGAAAACCTCCCCGACGGTGGATTCATCGCTGTAGGCAAACGCCACGCCCTGGACGTTGCCCGGGGCGGGGTGACCCCAATTGGACCGTTCCGCAAGTGTATTCAACAGCAGCACATTGCGCTCGCGGTGGCCCGCAAGTTCCAACCGGAATTCGATCGGATCGCGGCCCGCCGCGTGCGCCAGTTCGTCCATGAAACTCTCGCGGTAGAACGTGTTGTGAATAAAGCCGACGCCCCGATAGAAACCCACCGGGATCCCGGGTCTTGGGGAGTGGTATTCGAAGTTCAACGCGGGGAAACGGTAGTCGTCGTCGATCAGGCCTTCGGTCGCAAACGGATCGAAGGGTACATCAGGATTGTCAATCAGGGAGGCCAGGGTCGACTGCACCGCGATCCTGCCCCTGAAGCCCGTCACCCGTCCTTCCCCGTCGAGACTGCCCTCCATCCTGATCACGGACTTGGGCCGGTAGGCGCCGTGGGTCATGTCCTCTTCCCGCGACCAGATCAGCTTGACGGGCTTGCCGACTTGCCTGGAGACAAGCGCTGCCTGTTCAGGCGCCATGGGGTCGCCCCGGCGGCCGAAACCGCCACCCAGGTATTGATTGTTGACGATGATGTTTTCCTGCGGCACTTCCGGAAACGTGAGTGCGCACATGCTCTGAATACGCCCGGGAGACTGGGTACCCAACCAGAACTCGATACTGTCGCCCCGATAGTCGGCGGTCGCGTTCAGCGGTTCCAGGGTGGCGTGCGCCCAATACGGCGCCTCGTAGGTGGCGGTTACCACCTGCGCCGCCTCCTGCATGGCAGACTCGATGTCACCCTCATTGACGGCCTCGTTGCCGGGCTGGTCGAGCAAGTGCAGCATTTCCTCGCGGATGTTCTCGCTGTTGCGCGCAGCCACGGGACCCAGGTCCCACTGGGGATCCAGTGCATCCAGGCCTTTCTTCGCCGACCAGTAGTTGGTTGCGGTCACCACCACCGCATCGTCCAGCGTGACCACCTCTTCCACGCCGTTGACCGAGAGCGCCGGTTCGGGATCCACCGAGCGCAGCGTTCCCCCGGGCACCGGCGTGGCCGCGATGGTCGCCACGACCATGCCCTCCACCTGCATGTCGATGCCGTAGTTCGCCGTGGCCGTGGATTTCGCCTCCGTATCCCAGCGCGGGAAGGGTGTGCCGAGGATGCGCCATTCGCTCTGAGGCTTGAGCGGCACGTCGGTGGGTATTTCCATTCCGGCGGCCGTCTCGCCCAATTCGAAATAACTCAGGCTCCGGCCGGATGCCGGGTGCGTCACCCGGCCCCTGTCAGCAACCGTCTCTTCCAAAGGGATGTCCCAGGTAACCGCCGCAGCGTTGCGCAACAGTTCACGCGTGTTCGCGCCGAGTTGCCGCAGGGGATCGAATGCCCAGCGCACCGCGGACGTGCCCACGGTCGTCTGGTAGCCGAAGAGTCGATTCTTGAAGGCCGACTCGTTGAGCGGCGCCTGTTCGATCCTGACCTGCTCCAACGCCAGTTCCAGTTCCTCGGCGATGAGCATGGGAAGCGAGGTGAGCGACCCCTGTCCCAACTCTGCCGCAGCCGAAACGATGGACACGGTCTCGTCGGAGTTGAACGTCAGATAGGCGTTGACCATATCGCGGTCGACCACAAAGGGTTCCGGCGGTCCGCCGAACTGGGCGCGCGCAGGCTTCAGCGGCACGTGGAATCCAATGACCAGGCTCGCTGCGGCACTGCCCGAACCCTGCAGGAATTCACGTCGGGAAACTTCCATCTTCATGATCGCGCCTCCCTCATCGTCGCCGCGGCAGTGTGTATCGCCGTACGAATCCGGGTGTAGGTGCCGCACCGGCACACGTTGGTGATGGCGGCATCGATGTCAGCGTCGCTGGGCTCGGGATTCCGGTCAAGGAGTCCCTTCGCGGCCATGATCATGCCGGACTGGCAATAGCCGCACTGCGGTACCTGGTGCTCGATCCAGGCCTGCTGGACCGGGTGATTGTCCAGGTCCTCGATGGTACGGATATCGCTGCCTTCCGCAGCGCTTGCGGGCACGATGCAGGAGCGGACCGCGTTGCCGTCCACGTGGACGGTACAGGCTCCGCAGTAGGCGATCCCACAGCCGTACTTGGCGCCGTTATGGCCGAGAAAATCCCTCAGCACCCAAAGCAACGGCGTGTCCGGCTCGGCATCGATCTGATGGGTTTGTCCATTGACTGTTAGTGTAATCATTTGAACCCCTGCTCCTGGGTGTACGAAGTGCCCTCGGATACTTGCCGCAGATGGCTGTCTGAAACGATACAAGCCAGCGTTGACCGTGACAAATTCAGGCGACAAATGGCAGGTTATCCAAGTCCGATATAAATGCCGTTTTTACGGCCGCAGACTGTTACCATGCCTTCCCCCGAACCACGTTCGAGATGTATTTCAATCGCAACCAAAGGATCAGTGATGACGTTTCGACCATTTCTCGCCCTGTTTCTCGCCACATCGCTCGGCTGTACTGCGGCTCTGGCACAGAGTAATCAGACCATCGTCGTCTACGGCGCCAGCGGCAATATCGGTGGACTTATCGTTAACGAGGCCCTGGAACGCGGGCACGCGGTGATCGGCGTTTCCCGCTCTCCGGACCGGCTGACCGTCGAGCACGCGAACTTCACCCCGGTGCAGGGCGATGTCACGGACGTTGAGTCGTTTACCGCCGTTACCAATGGCGTGGACGCGGTGGTGATTTCGGTGCAGGGCACGCCGGAAGGCGACTTCGCGCCGGAAAACTCGACCCACGCGCTGGCGGCGAGCACGGCGGCAGAGGCGCTGACCGGCATGGAGGGCGCCCCCTACGTGCTGGCGATCGGCGGCGCGACGACAATGCTGCCGACGATCGAGGACATGCTTGCTAACGCGCCGTTTCCCGTTACCGAAGGCACCGAACCGTATGCCATGCTCGTCGGCCACAAGGTGGCTCTGGACACGTACCGGGCCAGCGACCTCGACTGGACGGTGCTCACCCCGCCGTTCAACATCATGGGCTGGACGTTCAACGGACTTACGGACACGCAAAAACGAGGCGGTTACCGCACGGCAACCACGGCATTCGTGACGGACGATGAGGGCAACAGCGCGATCTTCGTGGCCGACCTCGCCGCCGCAGCCATCGACGAGGTGGAAAACCGGGCCTACGTGAGACAACGCTTTACGGTAGGCTACTGAGCCAGCAAAGGAACAGGTGACCTATGTTACGAACTACATTCTGGACAGACTCGAACAACGGCGTCCTCGTACTTCGTCTGGCGCTGGGTATCACTTTTTTTCTGCACGGCTGGCACAAGGTCACTCACGGGATCGACAATCAGATAGGCGTACTGGTCGCCAATGGCATTCCGGCTTTCTTCATGTATTTCGTATACGTTTCCGAAGTGCTTGCGCCGATTCTCATGGTGCTCGGGCTGTTTACAAGACTGTCCGCGCTCTCTGTGATCCTGACCATGCTGGTGGTCTTCTACGTGCTTCCGGGGCCCTTCTTCGCACTGACGAGCTTCGGGTCCTGGAACAAGGAACTTCAGCTGCTCTTCCTGGCGATCGGCGTCGCGCTGTTCTTCATGGGCACGGGACGGTATCGGGTTTACAACACCGGTAGCAGGCATTGGCTGCTGGACTAGCGATGTCAGCTCGGCGGCTTGCCGGTCTCGCCGAGATTGGCGTTGACCGCGGCCTGTTGGCCACCTGCCTGTTGATTTCGGCAATTGGTGTCCAGGGCCCCAGGGCCCAAGACGCCGGGGCATCGAATACAGGGGACGATGCGCCCGACGTACGCGTGGAAGTGCATCGACCGGCCGAACTCTACGACGGATACCTGTTCTGGCACCGCACCGATGAGATCGGTGCGGATTTCGAGAACTACAGCGTCCTGGTGGACAACGAAGGCAACGTCGTTCACCGCTGGGAAACGGATATCTCCGGCGGCGGGGTATCGGCCTACGTACTTGAGGGCGGCCGTATCCTGCGCATGGGCGGGGGCATGGAGGACGCTGTGCCCGGCACAGCGCTGGTAGGAGTACCGCAGGCAACGATTGTTCAGATCGCCGATCCCCGGGGCGACGTAGTCTGGGAGGTTCGACCGGGCGACCTGGGTATCGACCGCTTCCATCATGACATGGTGCCGATGCCCAACGGCAACATCCTGATTCTCACCTACACGATGGTTACAGCGGATGAGGCCACTGCCATGGGCTGGAACCTGGAGGGCGTGGCCATGGCACTGTCCGATGGCATCGTCGAAGTGCGGCCGAATTTCGAGGACGGTTCCGCCGAGGTTGTCTGGGAGTGGCACTTCCACGATCACATCATCCAGGACCGCGATCCCGAAGCGCCCAACTACGGCATCGTTGCGGACCATCCGGAGCGGATCGACCCCCACTTCCCACAGTCCTACGCGCCGGGGGACCAGATTCGTCAGCACCTCAACGGCATCGACTACAACCCCGAACTCGATCAGATCGTGGTCAGCTCCTTCATCTACGATGAAATCTGGATCGTCGATCACAGCACCACGCTTGAGGAAGCTGCCGGATCGACCGGCGGACGCAGCGGACGGGGCGGCGACCTGCTGTTTCGCTATGGAAATCCGGCCGCATACGACATGGGGACGCCCGATGACCATGTCTTCGCCAAACAGCACGATTCGAACTGGATCGACGACGGTCTGCCGGGAGCAGGCAATCTCCTGATATTCAATAACAATATCCAGTTCGGGCCCGGAGTCGGCGGGATGGATATGGGCGCCATGGGCGCTACTGCATTACGGGCCCAAAGGCAAATGCAGGGTGTTTCAAATGTGCATGAATTGCGTTTGCAGCCCGCGGTCGATGGTCGCTACCCGCGCGAACCGGGGCAGCCGTTTGCCGCGGAGCAGGCCTGGTTCTGGGAAGATCCCGCATTCTTCGCACCGTTCCAGGGCGGTGCGCGGCGATTGCCCAACGGCAATACGCTTATGAGCGATACGGTGAACGCGTACGCTCGGGAGGTGAACGCCGACGGCAATACAGTGGCGGAATACTTCGGCTCCGCCCCGACCTACAAGACTTTCAAGTATTCGCGGGAACTGGTCGCCGACTTATTGTGACTCGCGGCCTTCTACCGGTATCGGCTGAACAAATGACCGGGTATCACCAACTTTGATTAGACGGGATCGAAGTAGATAGCTATGTTGGGGCACCCGTGCGTAGACCGAACCGGTTGAGCCGGATCATGCAGGAGCAGCTTCATGAAATTGATGCGAATGTTGACCAGTGTCGGGATTTGCCTGTGCCTTCAGGCAGCGAACGGCCAGAATGAAGGTATGGGGCCGGGGATGGGACCGGGCGGTCCGGGCGGGATGGCGCCAGGAATGGCAGCTGGCGCAGTTCCTATCTTCCCGCCCGACCTTGAAGCCCTGGAACAGTTTCCCCAATCGGAGCGCGACCGGATCGTTACGGGCATCGAGTCGTTCGAGACCGTTCTCGACGGTTGGGAACGGAAATCGCGCACGGGCAATATCATGAGCCCCTACCAGAACGAGGTGATCGCGGAATTCGAGCCCGGTGAACCGAAGTTCGAGCCGCAGCCGGGCAAGACTTACTTCTACGAGAACACCGGCGTCATGGCGAACATGTTTTCCGTCGGGCGTAATGTCACCACCGCCCAGTCCAACCGCGTCGTCGTGGGCGACGCCGAAACCAAGGAGGTCATCGCCTACGGCGAGCTGGCGCCGGAACTGCGCACCAGCGTTCACACCACGGTGGTATCACCGGACGGCAGGTACGTGTACATCATCGGCGCGCTCTCCGCGGAGACCCAGCCCACACTGCTCTCTACCACGGCCATGGTGAAGGTGGACGCCTTGACGCTGGAGCCGGTGAAGATTGTCACCATGGGCGGAAGGCTGCATCACGGCCAGATCTTCCGGGACAATCTCCTGCTGATCGATACCTTCGCGCGGGCCGACGACGGCCTGGACGTATTCCTCTACGACACCGAGACGG
>VYEH01000076.1 GCA_009843005.1 Pseudomonadota bacterium
GCGCATCCGCCGCGGTACTGTGCGCGATTTCCGATGCGTTGGGCGGCTACGACTTCAACCGCGCACCGGGCAGCCCGGACATGGTGGTCAATGCCGCCGCCGGACAACCCCAGTCCCATGGGCCGTTGCAGGTGAATACGGTCTAGCAGCCCGTACAACCGTCCCGCGGACATTTCTGAAACCGACCTCGTCGACATTTCTCGGACCCATTTCCAGGAGCCGTCTTGATCGCGCCCGTTGTCAAGGCGTAGACTGCCCGAACCATTGCAAGCGGACGTGACAGCATGTTCAACTCCCCCACGACTCGCGCGGCACTCCTGGCGCTGATCTCATTAACCGTGGCCGCTCCGGCGCTCGCCCAGAACTTTCTGACGGACATCCCGGCAGGCAGTCGAGGCATGGTCAGCGGCCCTGAAATCGGCGAGCCCATTCCGGATTTCTCCGCTTACGACCAAAATGGCAACCTGGTCAGCCTGGACGACGTGATGGGCCCGAGCGGCGCCATGGTGGTATTTCACCGCTCGGCCGACTGGTGACCCTTCTGCAAGACCCAACTCGTGCAGTTGGAAGAATCTCTGGACGATTACACGGCAGCCGGCCTTGGCGTGGTCGCAATCAGTTACGACTCGGTGGAAATACTCGAGAGCTTCTCGAATCGAATGGGCGGATTCCGCTACTCCACGCTGGCCGATCCGGACTCGGAGATCATCGAAGCCTACGGTATCCGTAACCCCAACCCGGAACCCGGCAGCCGCACCGACGGCATGGCCTTTCCCGGCACCTACATCGTCGATGCCGACGGCATCGTTGTGGACAAGTGGTTCGAGGACAGCCACCGCATCCGGCCCACCGCGCAGACCGTGCTCATGAAGACGTTCGGCGCCGACGGCGGCCGCCGCACCGAAGTGCAGATGCCGCAGTTCGACTTCGCCGCCTACGCGTCGCAGGATGAGATACGGCCGGGGAACACGGTCCTGGTGGTGGCGGACATCGACTTGCCGGAACGCATGCACCTCTACGCACCCGGATCGGACTACGTCGCTGCGGACCTCAACATCGTCGAGACCGAGCACGTGCTGCAGGGCGCCCTGGAGCTTCCCGAGCACGAAATCCTCTACCTCGAGCCCATCGACGAGAGCGTCCCCGTCTACTACGGAACCGCCCGGCTGACGCGTGAATTGTCGCTGTCGCCGGCGTACCGGGAAGAGTCGGTCGCCGTGGACGTGGTGCTCAGCTATCAGACGTGCGACGACGAGATCTGCTATCCGCCGGACGATTTCCAGTTCACGATGCACTTCGACGTGCTGCCGAATGACCGGCAACGGGCGCCGGAGGATATTCGCCACGAGGGCTGATCAGCCAACTTCGGCCGTTTAACCAAATCGGCCGGGTTTCACTGAAGGTACCGCATATCAGTGAGATATCCGGGCCAGAGCGGTATATTCGCTTCACTATGGATGAGGCGCCCTGACCAATGCAGTCCGTACCGGTCATCAAGGACCTGGTCCTGCTGGGAGGCGGCCACAGCCACATTGCCGTTCTTAAGTCCTTCGGGATGCGGCCGATACCGGGGGTCCGGCTTACGCTGATCAGCCGGGATATCGAGACCGCCTATTCTGGGATGCTGCCGGGACTGATCGCCGGCCACTATTCCTTTGATCGGGCTCATATCGACCTGGTACCGCTTGCGAGGTTTGCCGGGGCGCGCTTTTTCCACGATGAGGTCACCGGAATCGATCCGGTCGCACGGACGGTGGCTCTGTTGAACCGGCCGCCGGTCAGCTACGACGTCCTTTCCGTCAATACCGGATCGACGCCTTCGATTCATGAGGTCGACGGCGCCGGCGATCATGCGGTACCGGTCAAGCCTATCAATCGCTTCCTGGGGCATTGGGAAAACCTCCGGCAACGCATTGACGAGTATGACGCCGGGGCGCGGATCGGCGTGGTTGGCGGCGGCACCGGAGGGGTCGAACTGTGTCTCGCGGTTCATCACGCTCTGACAACCCAGCCGAACCCGCCTGAGGGATTTTCGCTGGAACTGCTGACTGCCGACGGCGAAATCCTGCAGGAGCACCCACGAAGCGTGGCAAGGCGATTCAGGCGGATCCTTTACGAGCGAGGCATCGAGGTGCACGTCGATACCCGCGTGACGCGAGTCACGCCGAATACGCTGGTCGATGCCGCCGGGCGTGAGTTTCGGTTCCACGAGATCCTCTGGGTCACCCAGGCAGGCGCGCCCCCGTGGCTGGCCGGCTCGGGAATCGAGGTTGACGAGCGGGGATTCATGCTGGTCAACGATCACCTGCAGTCGCAATCCCATGCCAATGTATTCGGCGCCGGCGACGTTGTGGCCATGGCGACCACCCCCCGCCCGAAGGCCGGCGTTTTCGCGGTTCGCCAGGGGCGGCCGCTGACGAAAAACTTGCGCCGATACCTCTTGAAGAAGCCTCTGACCAGGTATCGGCCCCAGCGACGGTTCCTGAAGTTGGTCAGTTCAGGGGATCGCTACGCAGTGGCCTCGCGTGGTCCCTGGTCCGCCGAGGGGCGCTGGGTGTGGCGTTGGAAGGACTGGATCGACTCGCGCTTCATGGAGAAATACCAGGTTCTCCCCGAAATGGCGCCCATGGACAAAGGCCCCGAGATTCCAGCACCGCTTCAAGATCCTGCCATCATTGATGCCGCTGACGACGACATGCGCTGCGGAGGCTGCGGAGCGAAGGTCAGCGCCGATGTGCTGGCCGCCGCATTGGCGGAAATCGATTCCGCTCCGAGGGACGATGTGGTCGTCGGTCTGGAGGCGCCGGACGACGCGGCGATGATTGCCGTTCCGGCGGACAGGCTCTCGGTGCTCTCCGTGGATGGATTCCGGCCGATGATCGACGATCCCTGGCTGTTCGGGCGCATCACCGCCAACCACTGCCTGGGCGACGTCTACGCCATGGGCGCGGAACCGCAGGTGGCCATGACCATGGCCACGCTGCCGGTGTGGCCGGAAGACAAGCTGGTGGACGAACTCAGGCAGATGCTGCTCGGCGCGCTCCATGTCTTCGATCAGGAAGGCGTTGCGCTGGTGGGAGGTCATACAGGGGAAGGCGCGGAATTGACGCTGGGCTTCACGGTTACCGGCCTGATCGAACCGGATCGGGCACTTCGCAAGTCGGCCCTGCGGGCAGGCGACCTCCTGGTGCTGACCAAGCCGTTGGGCACCGGCACGCTGCTCGCGGCCGACATGCGCGGCAGGGTGCACGGCCGGTGGTTGAAAGCAGCGATCGAATCCATGCTCCTGTCGTGCAGAACTGCCGGCACAGTATTTCGAGCGCACGAGGCCCATGCCTGCACGGACATCACGGGCTTCGGGTTGGCCGGCCATTTGCTGGAAATGCTTGGCGAGACCACACTGGGCGCCCTGATCGAACTGGATGCGCTACCGGTGCTGCCGGGTGCGCTCGAGACGGTCGAGGCAGGCATTCTTTCGACGTTGCAGCCAAAGAACGAACGATTCGCCGCGCAGGTGGATGCCTCTGCGGAGGATCGTGACCGAGGCGAGTATGGACTGCTGTTCGATCCCCAGACTGCTGGCGGACTGCTTGCGGGGGTTCCGCGGGATACCGTTCAGTCGTGTGTCACCGAATTGAAGGCGAGAGGCTACCCGGAAACGGTTGTCATCGGCGAGATCGAGGATGCCGGGGACTGGCGCCGCCGGATTCGCCTCAGAACCGCGAGCTAAGACTCGTACCGGGGTCCCATTGTCAAAGACACGCCGCCTATATCACTCCAGCCCGGTTCACGCTGCGCGCGCTGTCTTCACCGTATCCCAGGCCGCCTTGATCTGCTGCGTGCGTTCGGTCGCCGCGCGCATCATTTCCTCGGGTAATCCCTTTGCGGCGAGTTTGTCCGGGTGGTGCCGGCTCATGAGGCGCCGATAGGCGCGCTTGACCTCGTCGTCCGGCGCGTCGGGCGGCACGCCCAACGTCTCGTAGGCGTCTTCGAGCCTTGGACCTTCCCCGTTCGACCGGACGCCGGAATGCATCGAACGCATCATCCGCTCCAGCTCGATGAATTCGGCCGAGGACAACCCGAGGCGCGCCGCGATGCGGCGAAGCAACCGGCGCTCGTTTGGATGGAGGTGGCCATCCACCAATGCCGCCTGGAACTGGATCTCCATGAACATCCGGCGGATATTGCTTCCGCGTAGACACTCGGAGCGAAGCTGGTCGATGATATCGTCCAGGGGAAAGCCGGGCGACTTGCCCCTGTTGAACAGCGCCCGGGCGGCCTGCCGCTGTTCCCCGCGGAGCCCCAGTTGATCCATCATGCTGTCGGCAAGCCGGATCTCCTCGCTGGAAACGCGCCCGTCCGCCTTGGCCACATGCCCCATGACCCCGAACGCGGCCGCGAAAAAGGCCAGTTGGGCCTGCTCGCGCCGATACCCCGGCGGCGGGCCCGCTTCAAACCGCCGCCCGGTTCCGCCGAGGGAACTCCCCAGGGTCGCCCCGATCAACGCACCGATCGGCCCGCCCAGCATGAAGCCGAACGCGCCGCCGAGCAGCGTGGTCCACCAGCTCATGGGTCCTCCCGTCCTGCCTGGATGGGCAAGAGTAGACCATGCCAGGGTGGCTGACGAGTCCCGGCGCCCGAATATCCGCGGGCGCCCGATGGGTGCATGCACCGGCGGCATATCGTTCACGGGCTTGCCGCTATAATCGACCCGTGGCTACTTTCGGGCGAAACACGGCTGTCTTGCTGAGCGCGTTGCAGTGCCTGTCAGGCCCCGCGCTCGCCCAGAATCAAGGGGTTGGCGGGTTCGCACAAGCGTTCGAATGAGGTCTCGATCAGGTTGAGGCGTACCCGCGCTACCGCATCGAAGTGCTTGCCTTTGCGTACAACGGTTTCGACCCCGATGAAGAAATATTTCCCGACGAACCGTACCAGATACGGCTGGACACGCGCCCGCCGCCTTTCCTGAATGTTCCGACGCCGCGTCCGTCCGAACTCCTGGCGCCGCTCGTCCTGGCGGAAGCCGATCAGGACTCCGGAACGAGCGAATCGGTCGATTCCGCATTTGCGACAGCGGCACCCGAAACACTCAACCCGGCTCCACCGGCGGTGGTGCTCGCGCCGGAGGATATCCAAGACCCTGAAGCAAATGCTGAAAGCCCCGAGGACGGCGCGGGAACCGATGCGGAGATCGCCGCGCCGGACGAAGGTAACGTCAATCCGGACAGCGACTCGCAAGGCGATCCGATAAACCTTTTGACGGACATTCCTACGGACGATCCAGAAGGGGCATCGGATGGCGAACCTGTGCCAAGGAATCTCGGACCGCTCGGTCCGGCGGACGATTCCACGCTCCGTTCCCTCATTGAATCTGAGATGGCATCAGGCGAAGCCACGTTACAGGCGGAGCACCCGTATCCAATCCGCTCGGCGTACCTGCAGCGGCTCATCACATCGCTCGAGTTTCTGGAAGATCCCTCCAGGGTACCCATCCTTTTCGATCCGATTCCCGAAAGCCTGCCGCTTCCTGGTCCGGACACGCCCGAATCCGAGCCGCCGGACGGCGGTGTAATCGATCCCGGAGCGATTGACGGGGACGAACCCGAACCTGCGACCGCCAGAGCAGGCTCGACGTTCAGGGTCCTGCGCTCGGAGGAACTCGAGTTGCGTGGCGCGCTGCAGCGACTGCAGAGAGCCGGGGACTATACGCCGCTGGCCCACGGCGGCTGGGTACAGGCGACCTACCCTCCCGAACAGGCGATTCCCATCGACATATCGCTGCTTGGCACGGTGAATCCCGTGGGCACGGTGCAACTGCACCTCAGCCGGTTTCTGCACGTGACAGTCGACCTGGTGTACCGCGTGCCTCCCGAACCCCCATCCCTACAGGCGGCGCCGGTCGCCGACGATGTCCTGCGCGAACTGACGCTGCCGCTGCGATACGCGCTGCGTATTCAGCGCCGGGTTCGAAGCGGCGAGGTGCACTACCTCGATCACCCTGCCATCGGGCTGCTGGTGGTGGTCACGCCGGCGCCGGCGGAAACGCAGGACACCGGCGATCCGCTCGGCCCGCCCCGGGGTCCTGCAGCCTAGCAGATCGCCGGAATCAGCCGCTCTAGTACTGCCGCAAACCGCTCCGCCCCTTGCGAGGTATGCCGCTCAAGCTGGGCGAGGATCGACGTATCGCCCGGAACCCGCCCCGCCGCATGATTGACGGCCAGTGCGCACACCGCGTAGCGCATGTCCAGTTCGCGGGCCAGCGATGCTTCCGGCATGGTCGTCATGCCCACCATGGTGCAGCCGTCGCGCTCCAGCCGATCAACCTCTGCCGCACTCTCCAGCCGCGGGCCCTGGGTCACCCCGATCACGCCCGACCGGATACTGCAACCGGCCTCCACCGCTGCGGAGGCAATCTGCCCCCGCAACTCGGCATCGAACGGCTCGGTAAAGTCCACGTGCGCGACTTCATCCTGATTACCGTCTGAATAGCTGTGCTCCCGCCCCCTCGTGTAGTCGATCACCTGATCCGGAACCGCCAGTTCCCCGGGCGGAAAATCCGACGCGATGGCGCCGACGGCGTTCAGCGCGATGCACCGCTGCACGCCGTGCTGCTGCAGGAACCAGAGATTGGCCCTGTAGTTGACGAGATGAGGCGGAATCAGGTGCCGTTCGCCGTGACGGGCGATGCAGGCCACCCGGCGATCTCCGAATTCGACCCACAGGAGGGGACTGGAGGGCATCCCGTAGGGCGTCTTGCCCGGGCTTCTGGCCACCACGTTCAATGGCAGTCCGTAGTGGACGGTGCCGACGATGAGTCCCAGGTTGCTGGACGCCATGTGTCAATC
>VYEH01000178.1:0-5725 GCA_009843005.1 Pseudomonadota bacterium
CGCCACGCGCCGGGCGCCGCCCACGCGGCCGACGGGTACGCGCGCCAGACCGGGGGACTGGGCTGTGTGATTACCACCGCGGGGCCGGGATTCACCAATGCGCTCACCGGCATCGCCACGGCACTTCGTTCGGAGAGCCCGGTGCTGCACATCGGCGGGCAGGGCGCGCTGACCCAGCACAAGATGGGATCGCTGCAGGATCTGCCCCACGTGGACATCGCCGCGCCGATCACCAAGTTTTCCGCGGGCGTGCGCTCCACCGAGCGCATCGCCGACATGGTGGCCATGGCCGCCCGGGAGTGCTTCGCCGGCGCACCAGGACCGAGCTATCTTGAAATTCCCCGCGACATCCTCGATGCCGAGGTGCCGATGGAGAAGGCTGTCATACCGCAGCCCGGACGTTACCGGGCCTCGACCAGGTCCATCGGCGATCCTGCCGATATCGAGAAGCTGGCGCAGCTTCTGGTGGAAGCCGAGCGCCCTGCGATCCTGCTTGGGACCCAGGTGTGGATGTGCCGCGGCCACAAGGAGGCCATCGCGTTACTGAAGGGGCTCAACATACCGGGCTACATGAACGGCGCCTCCCGCGGGCTCCTGCCCCCGGGCGATTCCCACTATTTCCACCGCACCCGCGGCGACGCCTTCAAGCAGGCCGACGTCATCGTCATCGTCGGCACGCCGTTCGATTTCCGCATGGGCTACGGGCGGCGGCTGCGGGACGACGCCACCGTGGTGCATATCGACATGGACTACAGGACCGTGGCCAGGAACCGCGACATCGCCCTCGGACTGGTGGGCGACCCCGGCGCGATCCTGGGCGCCGTGCTGGATGCCACCACCGGTCTCACTGACAACGGTGCCGCCCGGCGAAGCGAGTGGCTGGCCCACCTGCGCGGCATCGAGAAGATCAAGACCGAGCGGCTCATGCCGCTGTTCCTCTCCGACGCTGAGCCGATCCACCCGTACCGGGTGGCGTGGGAACTCAACGAATTCCTCACCGAGAAGACCATCTACATCGGCGACGGCGGCGACGTGGTCACCATCAGCGCCCAGGCCGTGCAGCCGCGCGCACCGGGCAACTGGATGGATCCCGGCGCGCTGGGCGGACTCGGCGTGGGTACCGGCTTCGCGATGGCGTCGGGGCTGGCTCATCCGGACAAGGAGGTGCTGTGCTACTACGGCGACGGCTCCTTCGGCATGACCGCCTTCGACATGGAGACCGCCAACCGCTTCGGCGCGCCCTACATCGCCGTCATCGGCAACAACTCCTCCATGAACCAGATCCGCTACGGGCAACTGGCCAAGTACGGCGAGGTGCGCGGCAATGTGGGCAACCTGCTGGGCGACGTGCCCTTCTCGAAGTTCGCCGAAATGCTCGGCGGCTACGGCGAGGAGGTCCGCAGCCCCGGCCAGATCCAGCCCGCGCTGCAGCGGGCCCGGGAATCGGTGGCCTCCTCCGGCAAGTCGGCGGTGATCAATATCTGGGTGGACCCGCAGGAGTGGGCGCCCGGCACCAAGCGCCAGACCATGTACAAGTAAACGGGAACCGGACCATGGACAAGGCTCTCTCCGGCATTCGCATACTTGACATGACCCACGTGCAGGCGGGTCCTACGTCAAGCCAGCTCATGGCTTTTCTCGGCGCCGACGTGATCAAGGTCGAGTCGCCCTGGGGCGATGCCACCCGCAAGCAGTTGGTGGACATCCCCGGCGCGGACAGCCTGTACTTCACCATGCTGAACTGCAACAAGCGCTCGATCACTCTGAACCTGAAGAACGATCGCGGCAAGGAGATCTTTACCAGGCTGATCGAGAGTTGCGATGTGGTCATGGAGAACTTCGGCCCCGGCGTGCTCGACCGGCTCGGATTCAGCTGGGAGCAGGTGCAAAAGATCAACCCGCGCATCATCATGGCCTCCATCAAGGGGTTCGGCACCGAGGGCCCCTACGCGGCGTTCAAGGCCTACGAGAACGTCGCCCAGGCCATGGGCGGCTCCATGAGCACGTCCGGTTTCCCGGGTGGTCCGCCGGTGGTGACCGGCGCGCAGATCGGCGATTCGGGCACGGGCGTGCACCTGATGGCCGGCATCCTCGCGGCGATCATCCAGCGCGAGCGCACCGGCCGCGGCCAGTACGTGGAATGCGCCATGATGGACTGCGTGATGAACCTCGTGCGGGTCAAGTGGCGCGACCACCAGCGCCTCGACCACGGTTCGCTCGCCGAATACTCGAGCCAGGACTTCGGGGACTTCACCCCGCGGGCCGGCAACGACTCCGGCGGAGGGCAGCTTGGCAACGCCATCCAGTGCAAGCCCGGCGGCCCCAACGACTATCTCTACGTGGTGGTCCAGGAGCACGTCTGGAACGCGCTGGCCAACCGGATCGGCGGCGAGGCACTGGCGAACGATCCGCGCTTCGTCAACATCGACGTGCGCCGCGAGAACCAGGGCGAGATGTGGGAACTGCTGACGGAATTCGCCAGCGACTACACCAAGCGCGAACTCATGGAAATACTCAACGAGATCGACGTGCCCTGCGGTCCCATCATGAGTACCAAAGACCTGGCCAACGACGACCACGTCAAGCTGCGCGAGATGTACGTGGAACTGGATCACCCGCAGCGGGGCAAGTGGTACAACCTGGGCTGTCCCATAAAGCTGTCGGACTCCCCGGTGGAGGTGAATCGGTCGCCGCTGCTCGGCGAGCACACCGATGAGATCCTCAGCGATGTGCTGGAATACGCCGGCGACGAGATCGAGGCACTCAGGGCGGCCGGCGCTTTCACGCGGTGAGCTGGAGCCGATAAGGAGTTGTCATGCCCGATAGGCAAGATACTATCCGCGTAGTTCTGAACCAAGCCAGGGCCGATGGGCTTACCGCCCTCACCGCGCCGCAATGCAAGATCGTCTGCGACGCGTACGGAATACCCCTGCCCCGCGAGGGACTCGTCCAGTCCGCAGCCGAATCGCGCGCCATCGCGGATGACATTGGTTACCCGGTGGTGATGAAGATCGTTTCGCCGGACATCCTCCACAAGACCGAGGCAGGGGGCGTGGTGGTCGGGGTCGCCGACGGTGATGCGGCTGCGGCGGCCTACGAGGCCATCGTCGCTGGCGCCCGTGCGTACCGGCCGGATGCGCGGATCGACGGCGTGCAGGTTCAGCAGATGGTGACGGGCGACGCGCAGGAAGTGATCGTCGGCGCCGTCACCGACCCCAGCTTCGGTAAGCTCGTGGCCTTCGGTCTGGGCGGCGTGCTGGTGGAAGTGCTCAAGGACATCACCTTCCGGCTGGCGCCCGCCACTGCGGACGACGCCCGCTCCATGCTCGACGGCATACAGGCCGCCGAAGTGCTCGACGGCGTGCGGGGTGCGGAGGCCGTGAACCGCGATGCGCTGGCGGACATCATCGTCAACGTATCCGAGCTGATCGGGGACTTTCCCGAAATCAGCGAGATTGACCTCAACCCAGTTCTCGCCGGTGCGCGGGGCGCCACCGCAGTGGACGCTCTGATCGCTGTTGACTTCTCCCCTCAGAAGGAAATCTACAGGCCCAGCCAGGAAGAAATCGTCGCCGCCATGGATCGGATCATGAACCCGCGGGCTGTGGCCGTGATCGGCGCCTCCGAAGGCGAGGGCAAGATCGGCAACTCGGTGATGAAGAACATCATCAACGGCGGCTACGCGGGCGAGCTTTACCCCATCAATCCCAAGGCGGACGAGATTCTGGGCAGGAAGGCCTACAAGAGCGTCATGGACGTACCCGGCGAGATCGATGTGGCCGTCTTCGCGGTGCCGGCGAGGTTCTGCGCGGGTGCGATGGAGGAAGTGGGCCAGAAAGGCATCCCCGGCGCCATCATGATCCCGTCAGGGTTCGCCGAGGTGGGGGAAACCGAGGCGCAGGACGAACTGCTCGCCGTGGCGCGCAAGCATGGCGTGCGCATCATGGGCCCCAACATCTACGGCTTCTACTACACGCCGTCAAACCTCTGCGCCACGTTCTGCACGCCCTACGACGTCAAGGGCAAGACCGCGCTGTCATCCCAGAGCGGCGGCGTCGGGATGTCGATCATCGGCTACAGCCGATCGACGAAGATGGGGGTGTCGGCCATCGTCGGGCTGGGCAACAAGTCCGATCTCGATGAGGACGACCTGCTCACCTACTTCGAGCAGGACGACAACACCGACGTTGTCGCCATGCACGCCGAGGACCTCAAGGACGGGCGCAGTTTCGCGGAAGTCGCCAAACGGGTCTCCAGGAAAAAGCCGGTGGTGATGCTCAAGGCCGGCCGCACTCAGCTCGGCGCCCGGGCCGCGGCTTCGCATACCGGTGCGCTGGCCGGAAACGACAAGGTCTACGACGACATCCTGCGGGCCAGCGGCGTGATCCGCGCCTACAGCCTCAACGACATGCTGCAGTTTTCCCGTGGTCTGCCGGTGCTGCCGGCGCCCACCGGCGAAAACATCGTCATCATCACCGGTGCGGGGGGCTCGGGCGTATTGCTGGCCGACGCGGTGGTGGACCACGGCCTGTCGCTGATGGAGTTCCCGCCGGATCTGGACGAGGCCTTCAAGCAGTACATACCGCCCTTCGGCGCCTCCGGCAACCCGGTGGACATCACCGGCGGCGAACCGCCGATCACCTACGAGAACACCATCCGCCTGGGACTGCAGGACGACCGCGTCCATTCGCTGATCCTCGGCTACTGGCACACCATCATCACTCCGCCGATGGTATTCGCGGAACTGTGCGCGCGGGTGGTGCAGGAAGCCCGGGACGAGGGCATCCACAAGCCCATCGTGGCGTCGCTGGTAGGCGATGTGGAAGTGGAGGAAGCCTCCGAGTACCTCTATGAGCGGGGAATCGTGTCGTGCCCGTACACCACGGAACTGCCGGTCGCAATTCTCGGCGCCAAGTACCAGTGGGCCAGGGGAGCGGGATTGCTTTAGCCGCCAATCCCGGATGGAGTCAGCTCAACGGAGGTGACGCTCAGGCCGCGGGTCACGATTGCCGCGGGAAGTGACGCGGCCAGGGCCGGTGCTCTGCATGAGAGTGCGGGAGCACTGTGCAATATAGCCAGGTCAGTCAACTTTCCTGTTAAGCACGACGCGGCGGTAGTCGCAAACTGACCATGCTGTCGCCTGCCGCCCCAGCGATCTGCTGAATGGTGCAGGTGGACCGCTGGTGTCAAGGTCTGATCAGCCCGCTTCAATCCGCAGGAGCCTGTGGAGGTTTCCGCCCAGTATTGCTTGCTTCTCGGCATCGCTCAGGAAATTCGCCTCGACGACCAGTCCAAACGACAAGTTATAGCGTCTCCCTTGCCTAAAGGTCGTAGTGAGATATGCGTCCGGACCGGATAATTCCGGCCACAAAGGGTCGGTCATGTCTACCGACAAATAGCTTGATGCGCTTTTTCGATTTGACTAGCGTGTCCGCAATCTCTTGACCGGTTGCATTTTTGGCGCGGACGACCAGAACCATCGCATTGTGCGCCTTTATCGCTGCCAGCTCCGCGGTTCTGTAGCGGATGTTCTTATCCTTGGTTATAGCGAGCCAACCTTTGCGGCCGACCAGCGCGATCCACTCCTCGTCCGCTGAGTCGGGAGGTAGGTGATCGTCGTGAATTTCAACATTCGCTCCAGCGTCCCGTAACGCGCTTGCGATGATGTGCTTTCCCAGATTTCGGTCCAGGTAGAGTGTTACGTCATCAGGCGGCGGCCTGGAGT
>VYEH01000178.1:5735-6840 GCA_009843005.1 Pseudomonadota bacterium
GCTCAGCGATTATTTCAGTTGCCAGCCCGGTTCCTGCGATGACTGGGCGCCCTGCAGAAAGTGCAGGATCGATGACAATGAACTCGGGTGCTTGCACGATGTCATTGCGGGTAAAGGGAAACAGCTTGATGGGAACTCCCTGTACGTCCCGCTCGATTCGGTGAAGTGCCGCGCTCATGAGTTCGCGTACGGTGATCTGACCATCCTGACTTATATTCAACAGGGCCCCGAATCGCTCTGTAAAGAGATCGAGCCCGTCGGTCTCAAGTTGTTCGCTGATTAACGGATACTTCTGGTCGAAAGGCTTGATAGTGATTTTCTTTAGATAGTCGATCGCGGCCCGGACCTTGGGCATCCGCACAGTGTATTTTCTTCTGATGGCCGCCAGTATGTGCAACTCGGCGAGGTTGATGAAGGAGAGCAGCGTCGGCTTACCGGTCGGTATGGAGATCAGCGGCGCATAGTTGTCGCGACCGGTCGCCCAATACCGCACCGTGGCTTGCGGCACATTCAAGTAGCGTGAGGCCTCGGCAACAGAGTATGCCGGCAACTCGCGAAGGTCCGGTTTCTTGTAACGCCTTGCTGCCATAAGAGAACGACTCCGAGGTTGGCGAATAATCTAGCATAGCCCTATTAGAGACTGCCGCGTTATTTTGCGCCGGGAAGTTCGCTCGACCTTCAGCGGCAGCTTGGCGAGCCCCCGGATGACGGTCGATTTTCGATAGTACGTCTCGCGTTCGGCGAGTTCGATCTTTTTCAGCTTGCTCAGCGCTTCGCTGAAGATCGCGCTCGCCTCCATGCGGGCGAGTTCGGCGCCGACGCAATGATGAACGCCGAACCCAAACGACAGGTGCCTCGGACCCGTGCGAGTGATGTCGAACCGATCGGCATGCTCGAAGGTCGTCTCGTCGCGATTCGCCGAACCCGTGAGCAGAATCACGCCGTCGCCGGGCTTTATTGTGCGACCTCGGAGATCGATTGCCGCCTTCGCGATGCGGAAGTCGGTCTGCACGGGGCTGTCGAAGCGCAGCATCTCGTTGATGGCGTCGCGCATCCGGCCCGGTTCGTCGCGCAGGAGTTGCATCTGCCGGGGATGGCGCAGGAG
>VYEH01000145.1:0-6068 GCA_009843005.1 Pseudomonadota bacterium
ATGGATTTCTTCCAGGTAATGGACGCCGGTGCCCTCTTGCTCCTGCTCCTGATCCTGATCTTCCTGTGCGGCAAGCAAGCTGGGAAACGCCAGTGACGCGGTATTCAACAGCCATAGAAACCGTTTTGAAAATTGCATTGTCTGCTCCAGAACTCAAATAACGAATAACCGGCGGACCGGGGTCGACCGGCTCCGCGGTAGTGCAACGAAGTTCAGGATGCAGTCGGGGGGGCTCGCGCGAGGTGGTATCGTAGGGGAGCGTTGGAGTGTACGCGCTGGGCAGCATCGGGAACGCTAAGCGAGACGCTCAAGATAACGGGCGTCCTGGCATCGCTTACGTTCGCGCCGGCAAGACCCGCGCCGGCGACACAGAATTCGCAGACGCTGTCCGGCGTGTGATTTTCAGGCGCCAGCTCGTGGTTGATCACGACCACCTGGGCCGCGATCAGCGCGACGGCGGCGAACGTCGGCACGAACGCCCCGGAACCGGCAATTTTCCTGAAAATATTCATGATACAACCGAGGGAATATATTCTACGCCATCGTCCGCCACAATGTCGGCGCGCATAGTGCCGGCGGACAGATTGTCGACGGAGAGATTGAAGGAGCCGGGAACGCAAAATGCCCACACGGGCCGTACAACCGCTGGACAGGCCGTACATCATGGCCGGTACGCTGATCGCGCTGATGGCCGTCATCGGCTTCTGGCCCACGTACCTGCAACCGCTCTTCACCGGCGCAAGCGAAGCCGGGCAGGTCATCCACTTCCACGCGACCGTCTACTTCGGCTGGCTGGCGCTGTTCGTGGCGCAGGCCTGGCTTGCCGCCAGCGGCCGGCTTGCGCTCCACATGAAGGTGGGCAGGGTCGGGATGATCTACGGTATCGCAATGATTTTCGTGGGTTTGCTGGTCACCTTCAGCCAGTTTGCGGACCGGGTGGCGGCCGGGAACTTCCCTGCAGCCCAGAGCCGCCTCCTCTACCCGTTCACCGACATGCTGATCTTTCCGGCATTCTTCGGCGCCGCCATCGCCTACCGCCGCAAGCCGCAAATCCACAAGCGCTGGATGATCGTGGCGAGCACGTACCTGCTGGTGGCCGCCGTGCTGCGCATGCCTATCATCGGCAGCCCCCGGTCGCAGGTCCTGTTTATCGGGATCTGGATCACACCCATCGTGCTGGCGATGGTCCACGACTATGTCAGGCAGCGGCTCATCCACCCGGTCTACCTGATCGGCATCGCGGCGCTTGCCGCGTCCGGTTACCGCGACGTGATCCGGGAAACCGGGATGTGGCGGATCTTCACCGAATGGTTGGCAACGCTATTCGTCTAGCATAGGCCGGAACGTGTGGCGTAGGCTGGAAGTGTCCGTTACAGGACGTTCTCCGCCAGCCAGCCGTGGATGTACCCGGCTATTTCACGGCTGTTGAGCTCGAGCATCATCATGTGGCCGTTGCCCGCCAGGCCGACTTCTTCCATGCGCACGTATTCGGTCTGCACGCCGGCCTGGTTGAGCCAGTTGGCGAGGCAGTGGTCGAATATGCGATGGTAGCCGCCGTCGGCGTTCATGAACAGCACCGGGATGTCCGTGAGGTTGACCAATTGCCGTGCCGGCTCGACCTGGCGGTAACAGGGCACCAGGTCCGGGCCTTCCGGCTCGGGCTGTAGCTCGACCTCAAGCTCGGATGGGTCGCTGACCGGGGGATCGTAGGTGATAGGCGTGTTGCCGACGCCCCAGGCCAGGCCGCCCGACTCGCGGTAGGTGACGTTGGTCGTATCCACGCCGCGGATCGGGGGCGCTGCGGGCTCCAGCGTGACGATAGCGTGCACCAGGTCCGGGCGCTCGTCGGCGATGTTCCAGCCGAACCAGCCGCCCTGGGAGTGGGTCAGCAGGATCACCGGCGTGCCGATCATGTCCAGCAGCGCCACGTTGGCGTCGATGGTGAGCTGGGCCTGGCGGCCGCCGATGAACTCCACCTGGGTCTTCATGAAGTAGTCGGCCACGGGGTCGCCCATTAGGCCGGTGCCGGGAAACTGGGTGTGCTTCTCCGCCTGGGGGAAGTCCGCGGTGGCGGCCGACGCGGTGAAGATCTGCTCCAACTGGGGCCCGTTGCGGATGTTGATGTTGCCGTCGACCTCCGGCACGTACTGAGAGCGGCCGCGCGCAGGGAAGTCCTGCACGTAGACTACGTAGCCCATGTCGATGAAGTCGTAGGCCCAGCCGGGGCGCCCGTCGGGCGTCTGCAGGTAATCCACGCCGGTCTGGCCCGCGCCGTGGAGGAACACGATGGGGTAGTCGTGCTGAATCTCGTGCGGGACCATCACCTCCACATACATGGCGCCGCCCATGGTGACGTCGTTGCCGTATTCCACGTACTCGCCGCCGGCGTAGAGGAAGCCGTGGTAGGCCACGTTGTCCATGGACATCATGGGGATTCCGTCGGGCGGCTGCTGCGCCTGGGCCGCGCCGGCCAGCGCTACAAGCGCCGCTGCACCTGCCAATCCCATCAATGCCTTGCTCGCTATCGGGGCGTTCGGCCCGTGGACTCTGTTCTGCTTTGTCATTCTTCACTTCCTCCGCGTTGATCCGGCCCGAACTTCGGGTCCGACCGTTCGCCGGGATGATTCATCGTTGTTCAAACAATCTGGTTTCCTGCTACCGGGCCGCTTTTCTCCAGCTACTCCCGGGTAGCTATTCTTCAGCTACTGCTTGGCTACTCCCACGCCGCATAGACCGGCCTGCCCACCATCGTCTCGGGGCGCGCGCCGGGCTTGGGGACGAACTTCTGGACCCGGCCGTTGCCGACTTCGGCGATGTAGAAGTTGCCTTCCTGGTCGACGCTCAACCCATGGGTGCCCCACTGCCCGCCCGGAAAGTCTCCGAATACGCCCCAGGAGTACAGGAAATTGCCCTCCAGGTCGTAGCCGAGGATCTTGGTGGTGGCCCGATCCGCCGCCCACAGCACGTTGTCCGCGCCGATGTAGAACAGGTGGATGTCGGTGGGCTCGGGGCCGAAGCTCCATTCGTCCAGGTACTCGCCGTTCTCGGTGAATATCTGCACGCGGTTGTTGGCCCGGTCGTTCACGAAGACCCGGCGGGTCTGCACGTCGCCGGCCACGCCGTGGACGTTGTTCATGTAGCCGGGGCGGGTCTCGTTGGGCGCGTCGCCCGCCTCGCCCCAGGACATGAGGTAGTTGCCTTCGCTGTCGAACTTCACCACCCGGGTGTTGGCGTAACCGTCGGCGACGAAGAACGAGTCGTCCAGGAACGCCATGAAAGTCGGGCGGAAGAAGTGCGACTCGTCAGCACCGCTCTCATTGGGCGTACCCAGAGTCTGGACCAGTTCCGAACCGTCGTTGGTGAACTTGAAGATGGCGTGGCGATAGTCGTCCACCACCCACACGTGTTTCTCCGGATCGTATGGATTGATGGTCACGTAGTGCGGGCGGCGGAACAGCGAATCCCACTGCGTCCAGGTTTCAATGATCTCGCCTTCGCGGTTCACCACCACCAGGCAGTGCTGCCAGCGGTGGTCGACGCCGTATTCGCCCCGGTCGTCGTCGTTGCCGTCGAGCGCGCCGGGCAGGCTCGCCCGCGGTCCCACCGAGGCATTGCGCCACGGCACCTGCAGCACAGGGAAGGACAACGCCGGGCCGACATCCGGGTAAATGCCGGGTGGCGGCCGCTCGATATTGGGCAGTTCGCCGCGGTGCAGGAGGAAGACCCTGTCGGGCGATTCGGCAAAGACACTCTGCCCCGCGCCCCAGGTCCAATCCTCGTTGCCGGGCAGTTCGGACAGATCCTGAGGCCAGTTCGGGACCACTTCGTAAGGACCGAACATGTCCTGACCGCCTTTCTGGCCGGGTACGGCGGCAAACTGCTGGGCAGCCATCTCCATACCCTGGTTTTCAATCGTGTCACCGTCCTCGTTCCGATCCCCGCCCGCGGCGAGCAGGTACCCGACCGCGCCGCCGCCGACGCCGCCGGCTACGACGGCAATGATCCATTGTTCACGCAAACTCATCTTTCTTTTCCCTCGAATTCCCTTATTCGATGTTGTCCTGAATCCACTCGTGGATGTAGGCGATGATGTCGTCGCTGTTGAGTTCCAGCATCATCATGTGGCCGTTGCCGCTGATGCCGACGTCTTCAAGGCGCACGAAATCGGTCCTGACGCCTGCCTGGTTCAGCCACTTGGGGATACAGGCGTCGAAGACGCGGTGATACGTGCCGTCCGCCGAGATCGACAGCACGGGCACATCGGCCATGTTGACCAGTTGGCGCGCCGGCTCCTCCTGCAGATAGCACGGTACTTCGCCGGGTTGATCGCCCTCCTCTTCAAGATACGTAACCAGTTCCGACGGATCGCTGACGGGCGGATCGTAGGTCAGCGGGTAGTTCACCGGGCCCCACGAATTGGCCGGCGCTCCGGTGTAGGCCACCTCGGCGTTGTTGACGCGCCCGATCTGCGGGCCGCCCGGCTCCACCGTGATGAGGGCCTCGACCAGGTGAGGCACCGCGTCGGTGACGCCGAAGCCGACACCGCCGCCCTGGGAGTGGGTCAGCAGGACCACCGGGCCGATCTGCTCGAGCAGTTCGATGGCGGCGTAGCGGGCCAGCGTGGTGCTCTGGCCCGCAAACTGCACCTGGGTCTTGATGAAGTTGTCGAAGACCGGGTCGCCCGGCTTGCCCTCGCCTGGCCACTGGGTGTGGTTCTGGTCGAGGGGGAAGTCACCCATCTCGTCCACGTTGGTCCAGATGGTCTGAAGCTGGGCCGCGGTACGGATGCCCAGGTCGCCGTGCTCGCCGCGGGGGAGGTACGCGGAGCGGCCGCGTGCCGGGTAGTCCACCATGTAGAGCACGTAGCCCTGCTCCAGCATGTAGTAGGCCCAACCGGGGCGCCCGTCCGGTGTCTGCTGCCAGTCCACGCCCGTCTGGCCGTTGCCGTGGAAGAACACCACGGGATATGGCTGGGTGATTTCCGCAGGCTCCCAGACATCGACGTACATCTGCCCGCCCATTACCGGCGGGTCGCCGACATAGTCGCCGCCTACGTAGTATGAGCTCTTGCGGGCGAGGTGCTCGGTCGAGAAAACGGGGATGGTGTCCGGGGGCATGGCCGGGGACATTTCCGAGGCGGAGGCCATTTCGGAGGGCTCGCTCTCCGGCGCCATGGCTTCGCCGGCGCTGTCTGCGTCCGTTCCAGGCTGGCAGGCGGCCAGCGCCAACGTGACCGCGAGCCCCAAAACGCTTGTATAACGCGAATCCGACAGGATTGGGTTCATTGTTGTTTCCCCTAGGGCTGGATTTGCTGAACGGTCATTCTGCACCCAAGGGGGACGGGATGACAATGTCATGTTTGTAATGTATCGAGCGAGCGGTCTGTATCCTAGTGCGCCATGACAACCGTTACGCCACACCCTGGAGTGCTTCGAATCCGCCCATACATGGTCCTTGAGGACGCGGGCGGCGGGACGCACATCGAAATCAACATTGCCTCTAACGAAAACGCATTCGGCGCAAGCCCGGCGGCCATTGCTGCCGGCATTGAGGCCATGCGGGGCATCGAGCGATATTCCGAGCACGCGGAGAAAACGCTTGCGGATGCGATTGCCAAACACTCCGATCTGAATCCCGACGGTGTCGTCTGCGGTTTCGGCTCCGATGATCTGCTGGCACGAACGGCCCGCATCTTTCTCTCCCCCGGGGACGAGTTAATCCACAGCGCCAACGGCTACCAGAAAATTCCCAACTATGCCTACGCTAACGGTGCAGATGCCGTCGCCGCGCCGGACAGGGAATTCACGGCGGATGTTGACTCGATACTGAACTGCGTCACCGACCGTACACGCATCGTCATGATCGCCAACCCCGACAACCCCACCGGCTCGTACGTATCCGGCAAGGAAGTCAGGCGGTTACACGCAGGATTGCCGCACAACGTGGTGCTCGTGCTGGATTCAGCCTATCTGGAATACGTCGAAGCAGAGGACTACGAAAACCCGGCTGGACTGGTGGAAGAGACGGACAACGTCATCATGACCCGTACGTTTTCGAAGATATACGGA
>VYEH01000145.1:6086-6791 GCA_009843005.1 Pseudomonadota bacterium
CTGGGATGGGCCTACGCGCCCCCTACCATCGCAGACATGCTGCGACGCGTCGGAGTCACGTATCCGGTGTCCGGACCGGCTTCATGCAGCGGGCTCGCCGCATTGCAGGACACGGAGCATACCGCCCGCGTGTTCGCCGAGACGGTGAAGGTCCGTCGCTGGTTCGGCGAAGCGCTGGCCGAGAACAGAATCATCGTGCATCGGAGCCAAGCCAACTTCGTACTGGCGACGTTTCCCGATCCCGGCCGATCCGCCCGGATGGTCTACGACTACCTGCTGGAAAACGGCATTGCAGCTAGACGATTTCCTACGCCCAACTTTTCAGACTGCGTGCGCTTCACAATTGGTTTCGACCACGAAATGGTTCGAGCCGCCGAAGTGATGCGCGAGTTCTTTCGCTGAGTGGTCAGACTAGAGTTGGAGTCCTTTTCCTGAAGTAATGGGACTTGCGCTTGTTCTCAAAATAACTACACTTGTAGCGAATTTGAGAACGTTATCTGTATTTGATGGCCAAGCAGCCGGTCGAATTCATGTTCAGCCCGTACCGGCGCCAGGTACTGGCGACGCTATTCTTGCGCCCGGACGAACGGTTTCATGTCCGCGAACTGGAACGGATAACCGGTGTGTCCGCCGGTTCGCTCCATCGCGAACTGAAAGCCATGGCCGAATCCGGGCTATTAGTGCGCGGAAGAGTCGGAGGGCAGG
>VYEH01000045.1:0-5577 GCA_009843005.1 Pseudomonadota bacterium
TGTGTAAACCATGTCTCCGGAATACTGTGTAAGCTATGTCTCGCTAAGCACACAGATCTTGGGGGAATCCCGATGAAAAACATCAGGCCACTGACACTCGCAGCACTGATCTTGCTCAGTCAACAAGCGTACGCCCAGTATGAAACGAGCTGGGACAACGCCGAGCGCAGTATCAATCAGATATCCGAGCACGTGTATCGTTGGGGCGGCGGCGCCATGGGAGGGATCAGCGGACTGTTCGTTCCCACGTCGGAAGGCATTATCGTGATCGACGGGCCCGGCAACCCCTGCACGCCGGATGCCGGCCAATGGTTCAAGGACGAGCTCGAACAGCGCTACGACGTTCCGGTGCGCTACGTCGTGTTGAGCCACGATCACCAAAGCCACATCTGCGGGACGACGGTGTTCTCGGACACGGCCGTGGCGATCGGTTCCAAGAAGCTGAGGCCGCACCTGATCAGGGAGGGGCGCATCGCGCCGATCCCGACAGTCTCGTTCGAGGAGTCGCTGGATATCGACCTGGGCGGAGTCAAGGTCGTGTTGCACTACTTCGGCCCGACCCACAGCGACAACCTGATCGTCACCCACATACCCCAGGATGGCGTGTTGTTCGTACCGGACCTGTCGAGACCGGACGGCCAGCTACCCAATCCGGATTTTCGCGACATGGACGTGGACAACACGATTGAGGTGCTGGGCATACTGGCCCGGATGGACGATGTGGACATCGTCATGCCGGGACATAACTCCCCTGTCGCGGACCAGTCCTACTTCCGCCGTTACCGGGAGTACCTGTCGAGCATGAGAGAGCAGGTGCTGGCCCACATGGTGGAGGGACGCTCGCTGGAGGAGATTCTCGGGCTCGTGACGATGAGCGATTTCGAGGATTACACCAACCTGGGGCAGAATCTCGAGCCGAACATCACCACCATGTATGACTACCTGTACCGGTACCGGGAGCCCAACTCGCCCGGAGGCATGCCGATCAGGGTGCCGCAATAGCTCCGGCGCGCCTTGCAGGACAAGTAGTACACCGGGAGGCGTACGAAGATACGCCCGGTTTGAGGCGCGTCAGTCGAATACGCCTGAGTATACGTCTTCGTTGAATCCGACCAGGACCGTCTTGCCGACGCGAGCCGTAGGCGCCCGCAGGTTGCCCGTCCTTCCGAGCATGGCCTTGACGGCGTCATCCGATGACAGGGTGTCGCCGGAAAACTCGCTGACCTTTCTGCCCATGGAAACGATCAGGCGCGATGCGCTCTCAAGTATCCCTGCCGCATCCGCTGCCTGCAGTTTCCTGCTCGCGGGTATTCGTTCGCCGATCTCGATGTTATTTGCTTCCAGGAACTTGGAAGCGCGGGTACAACCGGTTCACCCGTTGCGGTGGTAGTACCAGTCAACCTTGGCAGTCATCCGTGATTCTCCCTGTGATTCAGCGTGCAAAAAACCTAATCCCACTCTTTCTCGACGCCGTCGGGTGTCGTAACGAACCCGAGAAGGCATCCGGGCGATCCGTCCCTCAGTGCGTGGCATCTCACGTGTATCCGGTCCCCGGGCTCAAGTTCGTCCTCGGCAATTCCGCCCCTGGTAAGCGTTGAAGCGCCCGCGGCCTCCATGGCCCACGTCACGGTCTCGCCGGACTCTTCCTCCACCTCCATGTAGAGCCAGGCGTGGGGGTTGATGAAGTAGAGATCCGTCACCGTGCCGTCAAGCTCGATGTATTCCGTCATCTCGTAATTTCCGTGGGAATGGTGCGCCCAGGCGGTCAGAGTCACGGCCTGGATCGCGAGGACGACAAGGGCTAATCGCTTAAGTTGCATTGCTGGCTCCCGATTCTTCGGTTCATGGTTCCCAAACGGCTATCGGCCGCCCGGCCGCCACTCGCTACCGAGCTTGACCTTGCGCACTTCGTGGAATGTCGGGTACATGATCATGTTGCCGTTTTCGTCGATTAACTCGAACGACTGCTGGAACATTCCGCCGGTGGGTGCGCCCGGATCGATCGTTGCGTCGATTGCATAAAGCTTGCTTTCGAGCAGGTACAGGGCCGCAAAGGTACGCGTACCGTCGGGATTGGTCGTGTGCAGTTGATGTCCATCGACCCGGCCGATGTAGTGATAGTTGTCATATTCCACCGATTCGGCTCTTTCGCGAATCATTCTGGCGAAGTACGCCACGGAACCGCGTACGTCCACCTCTCCGTAAACGCCGAGGTAGACGCCGTCGAGTTCCTCGATGCGTACCCTGTGCAACTCCATGGAATCGCTGTAGTCGACAACGGTCAGGGTGTAGTTGCCGTGAATGTCTTGCGCGGTGTGCACGCGTGCGGGCACGACGATTCCATACTCGGTTTCGAAGTCGACCGTTTCGACTTCGAACTGTCCCCCGGGCACCATGATCCGGAATTCTCCGTCCTCGCTCGTATAGGGCGCCCACCGCTGGGCAAACGCCGAACAGCTGAAAATCAGTATCGTCGCAAGTGACATCAGCCGAAAAGCGAACATGACGAATTTCCTCGTATTCCAGGTTCAGCGGGTATTCTGCCAAAAAGAACCGCCCGCCGCATGGCGCGCGACCGTTAACCCCGGGAATTTCTGCTTGAACCACCTGACAATTACGTATCGGGGCTGGCAGAAGCCTTTCGCACGCGATGCGGCAGCGGAGTCGGCTGGCGTTATCGTTACTCGGACCCCTTCGTAAGCTCCGCGCTCACCGGCGTAAACGTGGCCACGTCGCCGTTGGGAAACTCCATGCTCTTCAACCGCGAGGTGTTTGCCCTTACAAGCCCGGGAATGCCTGGCCAGCAGACAACGGTGGGCAAGCGGTCGCCCGGGCTGAGCATGGAGGCACTGATGCCCCCGCGCCGGGTGAAGTTGCCGCTGGGCAGTTCCGCCTGCCACCGCACCTCGTTGCCGCCGTCATCGGTGACGACATAGATCAGTACGCCATGCGGGTTGGCGACCACGAAGTCGACCACGGTGACATTCTCGTGCACGACTTCCGCGTTGATGTCGAAGAACATGGTGCTGTGGTGCGCGGCCACCGGGTGGATGTTCGCGGCAACCAGCGCCACGAGAATTGTGGCCAATCGAGTTCTGTGCGTGTTTGCCGGGAGGGCGTCGCGATCCGTTACGGGTGCGTCCCGGCAAGTTTGGAGTCTGTCCCCGAATGTCACGGGTCCGCCTCGATCATGAAGTCGCCGAACCTGGGATCGCATTCGTACGTCCAGATCTCTTCGTCAGGCGCGAGTTCCCAGCCGAATTCGATCGCGTGGGGCTCCTGGTAGAAGGCTGGGTCGTGAACGACCGCTTCCATTCTCAGTTCGTCTCCGGTTCGCGTATAGCGCTCGATGACGTAGGTATGTTCGTCGCCGGAAAACGGATGGCCCTGAATGTTCATGGCGTTGTCCGGAGACAGATGCGTGGTCGTTACCACCAGCGTCTCGCCCTCCCAGCGCCCCGTGGAGTAGCCGCTCATGGAGAGCGGCCAGTGCTCGGGCGCCTCGCGGCCGTCCATGTAGATCCGGCGAACCTGGTGGAAATACTCGCGTAACATCACGATCTGATGCTCCTGCTGGATGATTTCCAGGAGATAGGGATCCGTGATTCCGCGGGGCACCCCCGGCATGATGCATCGGAACAGGGGGTCATCCTGAGGTTCGTACCTATCCCAATCGGCTTGTCCCGCGCGAGTCAGTCCCAACTCGCTTGAGACACGCGCGAGTGTACTGAGGGGCACGTTGTGCATCCATATGCCTTCGAAGTCCGCCTGGGCGCGGACAGCGTCAACCGGGCACAAGATACCGGCGCCGGTGGCCAGAACCAGTCCGGCGCAGAAACCGGCGGGAGAAAATTTCGGTTTCCGGTTCATGGGTCGCCCCGGATTATACCGGCGAGGAATGCGCAATCCGGCCGATTGCCGCGATCGTTGCGCGCTATGGACCCGCCGTCCGAGCGTCGGGTTCATTGTGCCGCGGAAGCCAATTCACCAGTTCGGCCTTGACAGCCGACAGGGCGGGGTCCGCGGCGCGGTTCGTCCACTCGTGAGGGTCGGTTTCGAGGTCATAGAGTTCTTCCGAACCGTCCGAGTAGACGATATAGCGGTAGCGCTCGCTGCTGACCGCATGGTTGCGGTAGCCGAATGTGGTCACTACGCCAACTCGCTCCAGGGTAGCTGCCGGATCCTCAAGCAAGGGCAGCAGACTCAGCCCCTCGACGTGATCCGGCGTAGGCAACCCGGCCAATTCGGTGAGCGTGGAGTACAGATCCAGCAGCGACACTGGCACGTTCGAGCGGCTCCCGGGCTGCGTGACACCCGGGGCCACCACTATCAGCGGTACGCGCGTGGATTCCCGCCAAAGGGTCTGCTTGCGCCAGCGGGCCTTTTCGCCCAGGTGAAATCCGTGATCCGACCACATGACGATAATTGTCTCGGCTGCCCGACCGCTTTGCTCCAGCGCGTCGAGCACGTGACCCAGCATTGCATCGGCGAAGCTGATGCTGGCGAGATATGCCTGCACGCCGTCCTTCCAGACGCCCGCCTCCTGCGCCCACTGGTGTACTTCCATCGGTGATCCGAAGTTCGAGCCCTGCATTCTGGCGATCTCGGAGATATCGTCCAGATCGTTTACCGGGACGGGTGGAAGTTCCACGGTGTCCAGCGGGTACAGATCGAAGTATTTCTGTGGCAGGTACCACGGCAGATGGGGACGATAGATGCCCACGGCATCGAATCGGGGACCGTCGGTTTCGGTCAGGAGCTGCCGCGCCGACCAGGCAACGACCTGACCGTCGCCCATGGCGCGGTCGTCGGCGAAAATCGGCGCCCAGTCGACCCTCGCGTCAAGGGGGTTGCCGTTGGCCGGGAGATCGTGGGGCCTGATTTCGTCGGGGATCTGCCGATCCAGAGACGGATAGTAGGCATCCCAGGCGGTGGTGTCGTTGTAGCCGTAATAGGCCCAGGCATTGAAGGTGCTGGAGTGGAACAGCTTGCCGGCGCCAAAGGTCGTGTAGCCGACATCCTGGAAGTACCCGGGTATCGTCCGAATGTCCTGGAAGATTTCCATCGTGCGCCAGTCCGGCTGATTCACGTAAACGCCGGTCGTCGCGGTACTCAGACCGGTCATGAGAGCCGTCCGGGCGGGATTGCACAATACGGAGGTCGAGTGCGCGTTGGTAAACACCATGCCGCGCTCGGCGAGGCGGTCCATGTTGGGCGTCTTCGCCTGCGGGTGCCCGTCGAGCGGTCCGACCCAGTCGTTCAGGTCGTCGATGGAAATGAAGAGGATGTCGGGAGGCGCCGCCGGTTGTGCGTGCAGGCACGCAGCCGGCAGAGCCAGTACGAACAGAAGGACAACGATAGAGTGCGGAAACCTCACGGGGCGCATTATACGTATGGATCCGCTACATTGGCTCGCAACTGGATGAGTGTCATAATTATTTCGCATTTTACGACCAGAGTGAGGCGAGACGAGGTGGAAATGATTCGCCGGGCCATATCCTCTGCCGTGCCCGGGCTGGCCACTGCGGCGCTGGCCGCTTGCCTGTGGGTCGAAACAGCCGCGGGGCAGGGAGGGGA
>VYEH01000045.1:5587-6791 GCA_009843005.1 Pseudomonadota bacterium
CGATGGGCAGGCCGTTGACTATTACGGCGACGGCGGCCGACTGATCACCCTGGACGACGACCGGCTGTTCGATTACCCGTGGCTCTATGCCGTGGAGGTCGGTCAGTGGGAACTTAACGCCTCGGAAGCCGCGCTGCTCAGAGAATATCTCGACCGCGGCGGGTTCCTGATGGTGGACGATTTCTGGGGGGAATACGAGTGGTACATATTCAACGAGTCCATGCGGCTGGTCTTTCCCGACCGACCGATACTCGAACTCGGCGAAGATCATCCCTTGCTGCACGTGCTCTATGACCTTGACCAACGTACCCAGATACCCGGCCGGGGAGGCAACAGGGCCGGAACGGTGCCCCATTGGCGAGGCATCTTCGACGATGACGGGCGGCTCATGGTGGCCATCAACTTCAACATGGACATGGGCGATGCCTGGGAACACGCCGACGACCCCTGGTACCCGGAGCCCATGACCGCGCTGGCTTATCGGTTCGCCGTCAATTACCTGATCTACTCGATGACGCACTGACGCGCTGACAAGCTCGGGATGGCGCCTAATGACAAGAAAAACAAACATCCAGCCAACCGCGCTCATTCTGGTTCCGGCCCTGGTCCTGTCCGGCGCGCTGAATGCGGCGCCGAATATTCTGCTCATCATCGGCGACGACATGGGTGTGGAGACGCTGGCCTCCTACGAGGTGGGAGAGAACCCCCCGGCGACCGCCGCCCTGGATGAACTGGCCCGCCAGGGCGTACGCTTCACGAATTTCTGGTCGCAGCCGATCTGTTCGCCCACCCGCGCAACCATGCTCACGGGCCGCTACGGATTCCGAACCGGTGTCGGCCGGCCCATCGCACACGGACCGCCCATGCCCGAACCCCCTGCGAGGCCCGAGTGGGCAACTTACGAGCGTCCGGTGCCGGAAAGGCCCGTGTTCGATGCGCCCCTGTATCTTCGGCCCGAAGAGTTCACGCTGCCCATGGCATTCAAGGCCAACCCCGACCTGGGGTACGCGACCGCGGCCATCGGCAAGTGGCACCTGGCCAATACCGCGAATGGGTGGATCGATCACCCCAATCTAGCGGGCTTCGATCACTTTTCGGGGCTGATCGAGGGGGAATTCGTCTCCTACTTCAGCTGGAACAAGGTCGTCGACGGCGAGGTCGCGGGAACGAGCGGCTATGCGCCCGCCGACAAGGCGGTAGACGC
>VYEH01000446.1:0-5734 GCA_009843005.1 Pseudomonadota bacterium
GGTCGGAGTGAACGAATCCAGCGACAATCACCCTGCACGGGAGCGTGGGACAGGTAGCCGCGCTGCGGCAAGCGCCGTCGAGTCGGAGCCGTCTGCGCGGGTCCTGTTCGTGTGCATGGGCAACATTTGCCGCTCGCCTACGGCGGAAGGCGTTTTCAGGGAGACCCTGCGAATGCGCGCACCGGAACTCCACGTGCATGTGGATTCGGCGGGCACCCACGCATACCATGTCGGCGAACCGCCGGACCGTCGAGCCTGCAGCGCCGCGGCCCGCCGCGGGATCGACTTGAGTGGTCAAAAAGCGCGAAGGGTGAGCACTGCGGATTTCTCCGCATTCGACCTGGTGCTGGCCATGGACGAGGACAATTTCCGGATTCTGTCGGACATCAGTCCACCCGAGTATCGGTCCCGGATCAGGTTGTTCCTGGAATTCGCGCCGGAGGCGGGACGCGACAGCGTGCCGGATCCCTACTACGGCGGTGCGACGGGTTTCGAGTACGTGCTCGACCTCGTCGAAGAGGCGTCTCTGGGCTTGCTCGCGTACCTCCGGAGGTAGGCGCGCATCGTACTTGCGGGCCGCATCGGCAGGCCCCTGGTGAGGAAACAAAATCATGAAGCATCCTGTCCTGCGTCCGGTTGCGATATCGACAGCGGCATTGGCGCTGTGTCTCCCGGGCGCCCCATTGCAGGCGCAGTCCATCACCGTGGTGTCCTGGGGCGGTTCCTATGCCCGGGCCAGCCAGGAGGCGTACCACAAGCCCTTCACCGAAGAGACCGGGATCGAAATCCGGCTTGAGGACTACAACGGCGGTCTCGCGCAGATTCGCGCACAGGTTGAGTCCGGGGTCGTGTACTGGGACGTGGTGGATCTGGAATTGGCCGATGCCGTGCGCGGTTGCGACGAGGGCTTGTTCGAACTCATCGATCTTGCGGACCTGCCGCCCGGTGCGGACGGGTCCAGCCCCGGGGAGGACTACTATCCGGATACGCTCAGCGAGTGCGGCGCCGGAACGCTCTTCTACTCCACCGTTTACGCTTTTAACTCGGAGGTCATTTCCGGCGAGACGCCGGCAACCATCGACGATTTCTTTGACCTTCAGCGGTTTCCTGGCAGGCGCGGCATGCGCCGTTCGCCGTCGGTGAACCTGGAATTCGCGCTCATGGCCGACGGGGTGGCGATGGAAGACGTTTACGCCGTCATGGACACCGAGGAGGGCCTTGCCCGGGCATTCCGCAAGCTCGATACCATCAAGGATCAGATCGTCTGGTGGGAGGCTGGCGCACAGCCGCCGCAGATGCTCGCTGACGGCGAAGTGGTCATGTCCACAGCGTACAACGGGCGCATCTTCAACGCCCAGGTGTTGGAAAATCAGCCGTTCACGATCGTCTGGGACGGGCAGGTTCTCGACTCGGGTCCGATGGGCATCGTGGCCGGCACCCCCCGGCTGGCCGAGGCGCTTGAGTTCGTGAACTTTGTCGCGCGACCGGAATCCATGGCCCGGATCAGTCAGTACATCGCCTACAGTCCGGTCCGCAGGTCAGCCGAGGCCCTGATATCGACGCACCTGGAGACCGGCGTGGAAATGCGGCCGCACATGCCCAACACGCCGGAGCATACCCGGCGCGCCCTGCGGAACGATTGGGCGTGGTGGAGCGACAACGGGGACGAAATGAACGAACGGTTCATCGTCTGGCTGTCGCAATAGTCGGGACGCAATGGTCATGCATCCAGCATGACTGACTTGTGTCTCGACTATGACAGTCCTGTTGAACCAGCTCGATTTCCTCGCTGGTCCCGGTTGTCAGTCCTGACCGGCCGCCGGCGGTTGCGCCGCGGGCGCATCGGATCCGGCAGGCGGCGTTTTCGGTGCCGGCTTTTGCTTGTCTTTGCGCTCCGACCCGCGCTTCTTTTCGGCCTGTTGTTTTGCGCTCTTCCGGCCACCCGAAGATCGTCTCCTGCGGGATCGCCGGCTGGGGCGGTCCTCCGAATTGCCGCCGCCCCGTGCCTTTTTCTTGCCGCCATCGGAGGAACCGCCGGCGCGTCCCCTGGCCGGTCCGCGCGATCGCTTCGGACGCCGGGCGCGGCGATCCTGGCGCGAACCGCTGCGGGAACCACGCTTGCGGGAACGTTTCGAACCGGGGCTTCGCCGCTTGCGATCCGGCAACATCCAGCCGAACAGGCGTCTCCACAGGCTCCTGGACCGGCGGCGTGACCGTGCCTTGCGCTTGGCGGGCTGCGGTGCGGGGTTGCGATGGACAACGTTCGCCACGGCAGCTTGCTCGGGCTTGGGTTGTTCGGGCGGTTTGCGATACGCATCCGATGAGTCCTGTTTCGATTCCACCAGCTTGTAGCTGGACACGGCGTGCTCGGGCTGGCCGACTTCATCGTCCCGCAGGCGCGTGATGGTGTAGTTGGGCGTTTCCAGGTTCCGGTTGCCGACGAGCACAATGTCCACGTTGTTGCTTTGCTGGATCCTGTTGATCCAGTCCCGCTTTTCGTTGAGCACGAAATTGCTCACCTCAACCGGCAACTGCGCAACGACCCTTGAGGTGCGCTCCTTGCGTGCTTCCTCGCCGACAAGGCGCAGCGTCGCCAGCGCAAGCGATTCGACGCTTCGCACATTCCCGATGCCGTTGCAGCGGCTGCAGACGGACTGCGTCGATTCCTCCAGGGACGGGCGCAGCCGCTGCCGCGACATCTCCAGCAGGCCAAAACGCGAGATCCGGCCGATCTGGATGCGGGCCCGATCCCGTTTGACCACGTCCCGCAAGCGGCCTTCCACCTCCCGCTGATGCTTGTGCGCGCTCATGTCGATGAAATCGATGACGATCAGGCCGCCCAGGTCTCGTATTCGTAGCTGACGCCCAATCTCTTCGGCGGCCTCCAGGTTGGTATTCAGCGCCGTGGACTCGATATCCCCGCCCTTGGTCGCGCGGGCCGAGTTGATGTCGATCGCCGTCAGCGCCTCGGTGTGATCGATGACGATGCTTCCGCCGGACGGCAGTGTGACCGTATGCGCGAACGCCGACTCGATCTGGCTCTCGATCTGGAACCGTGCGAACAGCGGCACCGCCGCATTGTCGTAGTGCTTGAGCCGGCGCAGGTTGTGCGGCATCACCTGTTCCATGAACTCGTGAGCCTGCTCGTGGATATCCTCCCGGTCGACAAGGATCTCGCCGATCTCATTGGAGAAGTGATCGCGAATCGCGCGGACGATAGCGTTGCCTTCCTGGTAGATCAGGAACGGCGATGGGCGGCTGAGCACCACCTGCTTGATGGCTTCCCAGACACTCAGCAGGTAGTCCAGGTCCCAACGCAGTTCCTCTATGCTTCTACCGACACCCGCAGTGCGGACGATGCAGCCCATTTCCTCCGGCGGTTGCAACTTTTCCAGCGCCTTGCGCACCGAATCCCGGCCCTCGCCGGTGATTCGCCGGGAAACGCCTCCCGCGCGGGGATTGTTGGGCATCAGCACAAGGAACCGGCCGGCCAGGCTGACGAAGGTGGTCAGGGCGGCCCCCTTGTTGCCGCGCTCCTCCTTTTCCACCTGGACGACGATGTCCTGGTTTTCCTTCAGGACATCCTTGATGTGAACCCGCTCGCCCTCGGCCGGTTCGCTGATGAAGTATTCCCTGGAGATTTCCTTGAGAGGGAGGAATCCGTGGCGGGGGGCGCCGTAGTCTACAAAGGCGGCCTCGAGGCTGGGTTCCAGCCGGGTGATGCGCCCCTTGTAGATGTTGGACTTGCGTTGTTCCCTGGAAGGTACCTCGATATCAAGGTCGTACAATTTCTGGCCATCCACGATGGCCACGCGCAACTCTTCTTCCTGAGTTGCATTTACCAGCATTCGCTTCATGATTTTTCGATCCGTTGGTGGCGAACCCTCCGGAGTTCGGCACCGCGGTCTGCCAGGCAGCGGCATTGAGGCGTTCGAGCCCGCCTGCCACGCCGACATGGCTGTCGGAGCAGGCAGGTCCTCCAATGGCGATCAAGCCGGACAACGTGTCAGGTTGCCGGTGAGAAACTCGGGCAGGAAACTGTTTCACAAACTAGCTCAGCGACTCGGCGTTCCGTTCACCAATCGGCGTGGATCCTGCTCGGAGCGGATCCTGAACGGAAAGCGATCGCCTGGACACAACCGCGGGCCAACCCTTGCGGGACCCGCCGAAATTAACCGTAAATGTTGGCGCGCTTCGGAGCGCGCCCCTAAGCTTCGACCTCCTTTTCGGCGCTTCGGCGCCGCCGGGCCGCGTGGCGTACTATAGCACAGCCCAGGAAGCCGACTTCGATGAAGCAGACTGCTACCCGTCCCCCCGTCCACTACCGCGACGTTGACGCGGATTCGGCAGGACAACGCCTGGACAACTATCTTCTCGGCGCACTTTCCGGGGTCCCACGCAGCCATGTCTACCGGTTGATTCGCTCGGGGCAGGTGCGGGTCAACAGCGGTCGGGTTCGTGCCGGTTATCGCCTCAGGGAGGGCGACCGCGTCAGGGTCCCGCCGGTATACGGGCGCCGCTCCGGCCCCGTGGAGATTCCGCCGAACCGTGTCCGCTGGCTGGCGGACAGGGTCCTGTACGAGGATCGCAGGATCCTGGTGCTGGACAAGCCGGCGGGCATGCCGGTGCATGCCGGAACCGGAGTCGACTACGGTTGCATCGAGGCCCTGCGGAGCCTCTCGCCGGGTCTGCGCGCGGCGGACCTTGTGCACCGGCTGGATCGGGGCACCTCAGGGTGTCTCCTGGTGGCGAAACGCCGCGCGGCGTTGCGGCAATTACACGGTTTGCTGCGAACCGGCGGCATGGACAAGCGCTACCTGGCCCTCGTGCGGGGGCGCTGGCCGCACGGTATTTCAAAGGTGGATGTTTCGCTGAGCACCCGGCGTCGCGGGGGTGAGAGCATCGTCCGGGCCGATGCTGAGGGAAAGCGCTCCCTCAGCCGGTTCCGTGTGGTCGAACGCCTCGGCGATCGGGCGACGCTGGTGGAAGTCGTGATCGGCACGGGACGTACTCACCAGATTCGCGTCCACGCGGCTCATACCGGACATCCGGTGGCTGGAGATCCGCGCTACGGTGATCCGCAGTTCAACGCCGTATTGTCGGCAAAAGGCCTTAGTCGGATGTTTCTGCACTCGCACGCGCTGGCGTTCGACTGGCCGGGTTCGGAGGAGGCGTTCGCGGTCAGTTCACCGCTGCCCCCGGAGTTGAATGCTATCCTGGACTCGCTGGATCAGCCCGGCCAGGCCCAAGTGGGTCGAGACCGATCTCTCTGAGTACGCCGCACAGCCAGACCAGGGGCAGGCCCAGGAGCGCCGTGGGGTCCGTCGATTCGATGGATTCGAACAGCGTGATCCCGAGTCCCTCGGCCTGGAAGCCGCCGGTACAGCTATAGGGGCGCTCAAGATCCACGTATCGCTCCACCCGCGGCCGTTCGAGGTCCAGAAAACGCACGCGCGTCCTGTCGATGCCCTTGAAGCGGCGGCCCGTGGGCCCATCCAGGACCACGCAGGCGGTATGGAAGGAGACTGTCTTGCCCGCGCAGTCCATGAGTTGGCGGACAGCGGTGCTGCGGTCGCCGGGCTTCCTGAGCAGCCGCCCATTGGCCGCAGCCGTCTGGTCGGCGCCGATGACGACCGCATCGGCCACATCGGCCGACCGGCATATCCGGTCGATCTTGGCGCCGGCAAGCCGGATGGCGAGATCGCGGGCGTGTTCGCCGGGCCGGGCGGATTCG
>VYEH01000446.1:5744-6771 GCA_009843005.1 Pseudomonadota bacterium
CGTCAGGAGACAGAATGTCGAAGTCGAGGTGCAGCCGGCCGAGGAGATGCCGCCGGTGCACTGAACTGGAGCCGAGAATCAGGCGCGGCATTGCGATGGAGCGCCGGTTTTGAATGGAGCACCGATTTTGACAGTTGAAAATCGCCTACCTATCATTGATCGCTTATGCCTCTCTCGTTGTACGCTTGGTACAGCTTGAATGCCCTGGAATCACTCGGCCGACGCCAGGCCCGGATCGCCGGCGAAATCGAATTCGAGCGATTGACACGGTTTCGTGAGCTGGTGCGCTCGGAGCATGGAAGTGTACGAGTCGGATTCGGATTTGGCCAACAGACAGCAGGATATACCACCGTGCGGTTAGAATACGACGCGAGTTTCGAACTCCAGTGTCAGCGTTGTCTGGAACCGATGGAAGAGCGGGTTGCCCGCGAGGCTTCGTTCGTGATTGTTGGAGGCGATTCGATACCGGCGGGTATTCCGGAGGACCATGAGCCGGTCGAACTTTCCGGTGACCGGTTCCAGCCGGCCGGATTCGTGGAGGACGAACTCATCATGTCGCTGCCTCTGATCCCGCGTCATGCCCGCCTTGAGCAGTGTGGCGCGCTGGTTCGGAGCCTCGAGGCGCCTGAAGACGAGAGCGATACGGATTCAACGAATATCTTGCCTGCAAGGCACTGAGGAGAACTGAGCAATGGCTGTCCAGCAACGACGAAAGACCCGGTCCAGGCGGGATATGCGGCGGTCCCATGACGGATTGAAGGGCGCCGCGCTGTCGATCGATCCCACCTCGGGTGAATTGCACCAGCGGCACCATGTCACCGCGGAAGGATTCTATCGCGGCCGCAAACGCGTGGACGTGCCCGAGCCCGAGGTGCAGGAAGAGTAGCGCCGCGATATCGGATACCCGCCGTTCCACAACTCCGGTAGTGGATGAATGTCTCGGAAGGTGACGATTGCGCTTGACGCCATGGGCGGCGACCGTGGTCCGCTAGCCGTGCTGCCGGGGGCCGCGCGGTGCCGCGGGCGG
>VYEH01000111.1:0-2424 GCA_009843005.1 Pseudomonadota bacterium
CGTTACGAGGGCGACAGGCTCATTGTCGAGTCAACGCATATCACCGCCGGGCCGACCGGCACCCCGGGTCACCAGCTCACCGATCGTGTCACCACGGTCGAAACATACCGGCGGCTCGATGACCCGACTCAGGGCCCCATGGTGGAGATGGAAATGATCATCGACGACCCCGGGCACCTCTACGAGCCCTGGGAGATGGTCTGGAAGAAGCTCTACCAGGAGAACTACGAATTCATCGAAGTGGAGTGTCATACCCCATACATTGGCTGAATACGCGGAGCCAGGCGGCGAACCGCCATTTTCCGATTCCATATGGCGGAAATGGCTTGTTGATTCGTCTTGAGGACCAAGAAGCAGTGCATGCACAAGGGAAATCTCAGCGGAGTGTTCGTTTCGATACGGCCTGGTCTCGAGAGGGCCGTAAGGGGAATTGTGCCTCCCAGGGAAGTCGAGGACATTGTCCAGGAGACGGTGGTGTGCCCGGGTGACCGAGATACGCTTACTTTGGCTTCCGATACGAGTTGTGATCCAATTGGATTGGACACGCTCACAACTGTATAGGTTATTTATGGGACGATACACCAGGTTGGTGGCCCGGGATGTTTCAGCAATGCGTCGGATCGTGGCAGGTCTTGCCGCCGCCCTGGCCGTCCAGGTAGTTGCCGGACAGGAAGACATCTCGCTCGAGGATTACGCCGCCTTGATGGAGTCCAATCAGGAGGCCCTTGGCGCCGTGGAGGCGGCGGTCGACGCCGCCGCGTACCAGGATGCCCGGCGAAGCGTCGCGATCCTGCGCCGGAACTTCCAGGGAAGACTGCCGCGTTTCTGGTTCTCACGGGAGCTCGCCGATGCGGTCGAAATAGTCAGGGATGGAGTGGACCGTCTCGCCAGGCTGGAAGAGATGATGAGTCGCACCTGGGATGTGCCCGAAATGCCCGTCCGACAAGCGACGGAGGAGTTCCGTGGCGCCGTCTGCGACGCTTGCCATAACGTTTATCGCGAAGGGGACGGCGAATCGGGTTTTCGGTTCAGGGAAGGCGTATTCGCGCTCGAAGCAGCTCCCGTCCGCACCCGGGAATGGAGCCAGTACCTCGCGTTCGACGATCGCTTCAGCATTAATTTTCCCGGTGAACCAACCATCCACGAGGCGACGTACGTAACGGGCTACGGCATCACCCTGCCGGCGCGCGTGTATACCGCCGAGGATGACTTCGGGACGTATTCGGCGACGGCCGTCGACTGGCACGAGGCGAACGAGCTGCACGAGAGGGCGAATGAGGCCTGTCAAGCCGCCACCGGCGATCTCCGCGGCGGTGACAACCCCGGCATTTGCGCCAACCATGTTGAGCGCGACATCCGCGGAGCGACCTTGCATGCGGCGTTCGGCCTCCTCCAACGCGGGAGCGAGGTGACGTTTTTCGGGCCTGCTACCGAGGGCCAAAACGAAGGCATCAGGATTCAACTTCTCAATGAGGACGGTTCACGATCGTTCGCCAGCATCTTCTGGCATGAGAACTACCTCTATATTACGGAGGCGACTACGCCGCCCGGAATGCCGCCACCGGTACTTTTCGCGAACGGGATGAATTTCCTCGACGAATACGGAATACGGATCGCGTATGACACACCGTATGTCCCGACGTTTCCGGTTCCATCCCGGAGGCGGTGAGCTGCCATGGTCTTGGGAATGCATAAGATGAAGAGTCAGCAGAGTATGTCTTTAGTTCTGGTTTTCGCGGTACTGTGTGTGATTGCTGCAGTACCGCCGGCCCGGGCCCACCACTCGTACGCCAACTACGATATGTCGAGGTTGGTGGACATGGAGGGAACCGTAAGACAGGTCCACTGGATCTTCCCGCACGTGACGATCTACGTGGAGGTCGAGGACGCAGACGGCCAGGCGCAGATGTGGGCAATGGGCGCCAGTACTCCGGCCGGGGTTGAACGGGCCGGTGTCAGCAGGGACGACGTTCAGCCGGGCGATCAGATCGGCGTGCGCTGCTATCCGCTCAAGGACGGCTCGCTGGGTTGTGCGTTGGGTTTTGTCACGCCGTTGCACGGCGACACGGCGCGGGGTGACGGTGTAGAACGAGCCTGGAACTGACAAGCCTCCGCTGGAGTTACCGGTATGAATCCGAAAAGAATGTTGGCCGCTCTTGCCGGCATTGCGTCAGCAATCTGCTGGATTGCGGCCGGCCGGGCACAGTCTACCGATCCGGCGCCCCTGATCGAGCAGGACGATGCCCTGAAGATTTCCGATCACGTTTACGTGATTCTCGATGACGGCCGCAGGTACATTCCGAATGTAGGTATCGTTGTCGGCGATCGGGCAACGCTGGTCATTGACCCCGGGCTGGGTTTGGCGAACGGCGAGATCGTGCTGGGAGAGGCGCGCAAGCTCAGCGACAACGACGAGATCTACGT
>VYEH01000111.1:2434-6765 GCA_009843005.1 Pseudomonadota bacterium
TTTCCACCCACTATCACTCCGAACACGACCTCGGCGCCGGCGCTTTCCCGGAGGACGCCACGATGATCCGGTCGCGCGACCAGCAACAGGACATCGAGGAGTTCCGCATGTCTCACGCGGAGCGTTTCGCGCAGCGAACGGAGACGTTGGCGAATCTCCTCGAAGGGGCTTACTTCAGGCCGGCGGATGTGTTCTTCGACGACGAATACAGCGTGGACCTGGGCGGAGTCACCGTGCACATGCATGCGGTGGGGCCCGCGCACACGCGCGGCGACACGGTCTTCTTCGTCGAGGAGGACCGCGTGCTGTTTACCGGTGACGTCGCGATGCGGAGGTACCCGAGGCTCGCGAGTCCGAGTTCCGGCATTGCCGTCTGGCTCGAGGCATTGGAAGCAATACGGTCGCTCGATGTGGACGTCGTGGTCCCGAGCCATGGCCCCTTGGGCGATGCAACCGTAATTGACGCGTACGAGGAGTACTTCGCCACGATCCAGTCGCGTGTCGGCGAACTCAAGACTCAGGGATTTTCAGCCGATGAGATCGTCCAGCGGCTGACGAGCGAGCTTGTCCCGCAGCTCTCCGACTGGCAGGAGAACGGACCCGCCATAATCGAATCTACCGTGAGACCGGCCATCGACGAGACCCCGTGAGCTCAGATCGGAGCATCATCAGACGGGTTAGGGTGAAGCCGATAAGTTATCCATGATGATGTCACGAGTGCCCGGGTGGCGGTTGTTGTCCTTGCAGGACTGACTCCCGCAAAAGTTCCGAAGTCCCCCGAGAAGCAGCGGGCGAGCGTCCGCAAGCAAGAGCGGTCATTGGGTATTTCGGATCAGCGAAGTAAACGAACCGCCATTCCCGCGCATCCAACGAGATAACCAAGGACCTCAATGGGCCCGCCCGTGCACAATGCCAACGTTTCGCGCAAAGCTGCGACAATCGTTTCAGTTCCGGAACCGGGGTTGGAAACGATAGACAGCAAGAGCGTAATGCAATGCGTGCGGGCGGCTCAGGAAGGCGACACTGACGCCTTCGAGAAGCTTTACCGGCACTTCGTGGGTCTTGTGTACGGTGTGTGCCTGCGGATACTTGCGTCGCCGGCGGATGCGGAAGACTGTGCGCAGCTGACCTTCACGAAGGCGTGGGCTCAGCTCGACCGGTTCGAGGCACGAAGCGAGTTCGGGACCTGGCTTCACCGCATAGCCGTCAATGAAGCGCTGATGGAGGAACGGCGGCGCAAGCGACGATTTCAGCTGGTGCGTGCGCAGGACGAGCCGGAATCGGAGAAAAGCGGTACTGGGGCGGCGCTCGACATCGAAGCGGCCATTGCCGACCTGCCGATGAGGCGCCGCCACGTTTTTGTACTGAAGGCCGTTTACGGTTACAGCCACGAAGAGGTCGCCGACTTTCTCGGAATCTCTTCCGGGACCGCCAGAGCCCACTATCACCAGGCACGCCAGACACTGATGGGCGTGCTGGGTCAGGAGAAGCAGCATGAGTGACATCAAGGATCCGCGTGCCGAAAAACTGGAAGAGCGTGTCGCCGACATGGCGCGGGAAGTGATGCCCGGGAGGGACCTCTGGCCGGGAATCGCCTCACGTCTCGAGCCGCGGGACAACATGGGCTCGGGCGCGCGAGCCGCGTGGCAGCCACCCGGCTGGGCCTCGGTTGGGGTAGCCGTCACCGCGGGCTATCTGCTCGCGACATGGTTGCCATTGGCATCCATATCCGCGTGGACCGGACAGGAAACCCAGCCCGCCCAGCTCAGGGCGGAGTTGCTGGCGAATATCCAACCGGCTCTCGATCAACTCCCCGCTGGCACACGAGCCGTGGTCGAGACGGATCTGGCCGGTTTCGAACATGCCTGGCTCTGGATTGAAGAGGCCTCCGAGTCGGACCCGGAAAACCCCCTGCTGAACGAGCTGCTGATGTCCGCGCAAGACCGGGCCCAGTCGGTTCGGGATCAGCTTGATCGATTGACGGGCGATTCGGCGGAAGGCGTAGAGATATGAAGCAGGAGAACCCGAAACTTGGACCGGTGTTGGCCGCGGCATTGCTCGCCGCCGGGCACGCCGACAGCCAGACAGTCCGCCAGATCATCCTTGATGACCAGACTTTTCACCACGTCATCCCGGCGCCCTCCACCGGACAGGTCTCTGTCTCAATGGCAGTGGGCGAACTCGTCGTCCGGGGATGGGACCGGGACGAAGTCGAAATCTCGGGGGAACTCGGCGAAGACGCGATACGCGTCGAGTTGTCTCAGGAAGAAGGGCACACACTGATCAATGTTGTCCCTGTTCCCGAAGATTCCGAGCCCGTATTTCCTTACGAAACGGACATCTTTGTCAGCATGCCGCGACAGAGCAGTCTGACTTTCTCCACGACCGACGCGGAGGCGCAGATTGCCGGCGTTCATGGCAGCCAGGCGCTCAATACCATCAGCGGCGATGTCGAGACGGAAATCTGGTCGGGATCCGTTACGGCGGAATCCGCAAGCGGAGACCTGTCGGTCTCCAATCGTTCCAGATTCGCCAGGGCTGGAGACGTTTCAATGCTCGATCCCGGCGAACCCGTGATGGCGGTACTCACGACCCTGAGCGGCGAAATCGAAGCCCGCGGCCCGTTTACCCACCTGACGGCTTCGACCGTCAGCGGCGACATCGAACTGGACGTCGATAGCGTTTCCATGCTGTCCCTCGACACGAGCAATGGAAATATCGAAGTTCACGCCACCCTGAATGAAGGCGCCGAAATCCATGCTGAGACGGTCAACGGCGAAGTCGAGCTCGACATCGGCGAAGAAGGCAACCTGACGCTGGACCTGGGAACGTACAGCGGCCGCATCGAGAACTGCTTCGGGTATGAAGATCAGCCGTCGAGTTCGGGCTCGGGGCTCGAGTTGAGTATTGAGGGTCCGGACGGTTCACCGCGGGTGCGCGTTCGGACGCTGAATGGCGATATCGAGCTCTGCTCTGCCTGAGTCGGGAATTCACTTGCGGACCTGGTCCGCGGACCGGAATCAACAGGATTTTCTTAATGTCGGATTGCACCCCTCGCCCATCGATAACCGGTGCCGCTCTGAGCGCAACCGGTGTACTGGCGCTGTCGTTGAGCCTCGGCCAGGCCCATGCACAAGGCAGGACCGAAGCGAGCGACGCCGCAGAGCGCGACAAGGTGCTTCGCATCGCGCGAACGGAGAGTGCGCCGGCGATAGACGGCATTCTGGACGATGCCGTCTGGACGCAGGCGCCCGTGATCGAAGATCTGCACCAGTTCGACCCCGTGGACCATGGCGAGCCGACCGAGCACACCGAAGTCTACGTACTCTACGATGACGATAACCTCTACGTTGCGGCCCGCATGTTCGACAGCGAACCGGATCGGATACGCGCGAGGCAGATGGTGCAGGGCCAGGGGATGTGGTTCGACGATTCGTTCACCATCCTGCTGGATCCCTTCAACAACAAGCGCACGGGTTACAGCTTCCAGGTCAATCCGGTCGGGAACCGGCGCGACGGGATCTACGAAACGCCTACCGAGCAGAATCAGGACTGGGAGGGTATCTGGCATGCCGCGGCCCGGATCGACGACGAAGGCTGGGCGGCCGAATTTTCCATTCCGTTCAAGACGCTGAATTTCGACCCGAACAATGCCGACTGGGGTTTCACGGTCGAACGCAGCATTGCGCGAAAGCAGGAAGACATTGCGTGGGTGTCGTTCAATCGCGACGTCAACCCGGGCGCGACAGGCGTGATCACGGGCCTGACCGGGCTGCAGCAGGGCGTGGGCCTGGATATCGTTCCTTCGATCGTCACCAGTCATTCCAGGGACTTCGAGACCAATGGCACGGATTCCGTGACGGATCCGTCTCTCGATGCGTTTTACAACTTCACCCCGTCATTGACGGGTGTGCTGACCCTGAACACGGACTTCTCCGCGACCGAGGTCGACGATCGGCAGATCAATCTAACCCGCTTCTCGCTGTTCTTTCCCGAGAAGCGCGATTTCTTCCTGCAGGACGTCGACATCTTTTCCTTTGGCGGGCTGGAGAGAAACGGCATTCCCTTTCATTCGCGCCGGATTGGATTGGGCGACAGGGGGCGCCCCGTGGATCTGGAGGTTGGCGCCAAGGTCACGGGGCGCGTCGGGCGGTGGAACGTGGGCGTTCTGGATATCCAGCAGGAAGGGTACAACGGCGTGGATGACAGCAACCTCTTCGTCGGGCGGATTTCGGCCAATGTGCTGGAGGAGTCGAGTGTCGGCATGATCCTCACCAACGGCAATCCACGCGGCAATCTCGGCAACTCCCTGTTCGGGGCCGACTTCCGCT
>VYEH01000115.1:0-4745 GCA_009843005.1 Pseudomonadota bacterium
GCCGCATACGTTGTAACCTACATCGAGGTCTCTCCCTCGTCCGTTCAACAGGCCTTGGAATTGATAGCCGCTGAAGTCGAGGCCAGCCAAAGCGATGACGGCAACCTGTTGTTCGAGGCCGTGCAGCGGATCGGCCAGCCCAACCACTTCGTCCTGCTGGAAACCTGGAAAAGCCTGGAAGATCAACAGTCCCATCGGGATTCGGACCGCACCACCGCCTTTCGCGAGGCCCTGGCGCCGCTGCTATACAGTCCCTACGACGAACGCCTGCACGTGGAACTGGTGGCCAGTACCCAGTACAGCGAACCGACCGCCGATGCCGTCTATGCAGTCACTCACGTGGACGTCACGCCCAACAACGTGGATCCCGCCCTGGAGCACCTGCAATCCATGGCCGCCGCAAGCCTGGCCGAGGCAGGTAACGAGCGATTCGGAGTGCTTGTTCAGTCCAATCGCAGGAACCACTTCAGCGTCGTGGAGCGATGGAAAGATGCGGAGGCGCAGCAGGCGCACATCGACGCCTCACATAGCCGGATGTTTCGCGAGAGTATCTATCCTCTGAGCGGAGCGCTCTACGATGAGAGGTTGTATAGGGCGCTCTAGGATGCGACTGCGGACTCCAACCATTCGACGACCAGGTTGACATCCTCTGGTTCCGCCTGAGTGACGGAGACGACTTCCTGCAGGGCCAGGCGACGGCGCTTGTCGGGTTCGAGAATTCGCGCATCGTCGACGTAGCCGTTGTCAATCAACCATTTTTCCAGTTCATCGGTCTTGCTCTTGCGGAAATGCTTCAGTTTCCCAGCTCGCAAGGCACGGACCAGCGCTTCGCCATCGCCGTTCAGTATCCCGGCAAGTTCCGCGGCACGATCCAGAAAAACAGGCGCTACGGCACCGCATTGATCAAGCGCGGCCCTGTCCACGGGTTTCCCCCGTCCCTGGCGCCACAGTTCGGTCCAGGTCCTTGCGGTTCGGCTCCTTTGCCGTAGCCGTAGCCGGGTCTGCCGACCGGAAATAGCGGTACGCGCCGCGTCGCTGGCCAACAGGGATTCCAATTGCCCCAGTGAGCCGATCCGCCAGGTGTCCAGGAAACTGTGCAGCAAACCGAGGTCGTCGCGGAGCAGGTGAAAGAGATGAATTCCGCCGGCATCGGCACGAGGATTCACCGGATGGACACGTATGAGAGTGGCATATTCTTCAGCCGCCAGACCGTCCGGCGGCGACAGCGCCGGGGGCGTTTCAATGCGCAGGGCGCCGGAGTCCGCCAGCGCGGAGCCGAAGCGCACGGCAGCCAGATCGATCATCACGGGCGCCGCACCGATGGCCCGCTCCCACAGGGCGGCCTCGTGGCGCCGGGCGGACAGGTAGAAAATCTGACGTCCTGCGTCGGCCAGCGATGACAACGTTCGGGCCATCGCCGAGAACCGGTCCACATCGCTCGTGGTCAGCGCTTCGTCGAAAAACAGCGGCAGCGCTTCGCCACCCCGCTCGCGATCCTCCGTCCAGGCGAGCCGAAGCGCGAGCAGCAACTGCATGCGAGTGCCGGACGAAAGTTCCTGCAGCATGCGCAGTTCGCCCTGCGTTAGATCACGCGCGACAAAACTGTCCGTGTCCCGCAACTCCAGCGTGAAGGCGTGGGCCGTCACCTGCTCGAACCACTGCCGCGCCCTGCGCAGTAGATCCGGTTCGCGTTCGGTCTTGAAGGCACTCTCCACTTCGTCGAGCAGCACTTCCGCGGCGGCACAGGAAAGAGCTTCGTCGCGCTTGTCCCGCAATGCCTCAGCGGCCTGATCCTTCGCTGTCGCGGCATCCTCGAGCTTGTGGCTCCGGCGGGCTTCCTGCAGACGGGCGTTGATCGCCGCTTTCTCCTCGATGAGACTTGTGCATTCGCCCGCCTGTTCCCGCGCATCTCGCAGTTGAAGTTTCAGCTCGTCGACTGCCCCGTCCTCTACGGACTCCACGAGGCCGTTCTCGCCGGAAAGTAGCTTGCGAAGCCTATTCTCTTCGGTTTTCGCGTTGTCCAGCGCCTTCCGGGCAAGCCGCCAGTCGTCCAACCTGTCGGTCATCCGGACGAGGTCCTCCCGGGCATCCGGCTTGAGTCCGGCGCGCTCGAACAGCCTCGCGATGTTCGTTTCGGCCTCCTCGACGCGCCCGTTCAGCGAGTCAATTTCCCGTTTCTTGTCATCCACGGCCCGATGCGCATCCGACGACGCCACCGCGCGCGCTTTCAATGACTCGAAAGCGATGCGCAGCGCGTTCAGGTCCTCGCGAGTTGCGGATGCGCCGAGCCGGTACGCCTCCCCGCCGCGCCATTCATGGAGAAAGTCGCGCACGCGAATGGCGCTTGTCACGACCTGCGCATGCAGGTCCTGCCGGACAGCGGCTATTTGCCTATGGGCCGCGCGCGCTTCGTCGAAACGGTTCGTGATGTCGATGAACCGATAAAGCGGGGCGCCGGTCAGCGCCGGGTCGATGCCGATTTCCCGCGCGAGCTCATTTCTGCGCGCCTCAAGCTCCGCAATATTCGATTCCTCTTCTTCAATCTCCTGGCGCATTCTCTCGACACCCTCGGCTTGCTTCTCCTGCAGCCGCAGCTCGTCGAACCGGCGCTGGACAAATTGCCGCAAGTGCTCGCGCACAGGCCCCTCGCTCCATTCCGTCGGGGGTTCGATGCCGGTCTCGCCATATCGGCGCTTCGCATCTTCCACTGGAGCCTCGGCCACCGCGCTGGCCCGGCGCCCGAACCACGAGAAGATCAGTAGCACCGAAGTGCCGAAGGCAAGGACGCTGAACACGGTCCACGCCTCCGCCCGAACGGCCACCGCCGCGAGCAATACCGACAGCGTCAAAGTCGCCCACCAGAAAACTCGGGTCACAAACCAAATCCTCGCCGCAGCGGGGCTGGACTCTGTCGCCGCGCTCGTCGCCAGCCAATTCCGCAAGGCCTCGGCGCCATCGCGGAATTGGTCAAGCTCTGAAGCGTCGGGGGGAGCACCCGCCAGCTTCAGGCGCTGTCGCAACTCCTTGTGGCGAAATTGAGCGTTGACCAACGGTTCGAGGATTTCACGTGCGCGCTGGAGACTGTCCGGTTTCAGACCGGCGGTTCCGGCATTGCCCGCAAGCTGTGCCAGAGCGTCATTCAGACTGGCTTCGGCCTCCTTCAGGTCCTTGTCCGCACGGGCCAGTTTGTCGATGTCCCTTTCCGTTTGGCGAAGCAATTCCTCGATTCCGGCCATTTTCTCCGCGTCAGGCCGGGCATCCCGCAGCCCCGTGCGTTCCAGATTTCGGCCCGCCGCCCCGATCTCACGTTCCGCCGCGCTGCGCTGCTCGCGCAGTTGCGCAATCCGCTGCTCAAGCTCATCGAGATCCTCAAGCTCGTCGCCTCGCAATTCCGCCATGTGGGCGGAAAATCCCTCAATGTCACCGGCGCGCGCCTGGCGGGTCCCGATGGCCTCGTACAGGTCCAGGGCGGTTTGCAAGCGCCTCCCATGAACCTCGGCCTGCTCCGAACGGGCAATTCGCCGCTCGAGATCCGGCAGTTCCGCTTCCTCCCGTTGCAAGTCGGAGTAGGCGCCCTCCACCGCTCGAAGCGCATGGGCCTTGTCGGCAAGCCTTCTTGCCTCCGCGGCGCCGAAACGCGGCCCGATTGGCCTTCTCGCACCGTCCAGGTCGAAGCCGCCCCGAAGCACGCGCCAAAGCGCCGCAGCCAGGACCCGGTCGCCCGCGTCGTCGGCGAGAAGGCTCTCGACGGAGAGCCTGTAGAGACCAAACCGGCTGGTGTCCGGCAGGACAGGAGGAGCAGTCGGCTCGCCGTCGCGCATCCAGGCAATCTGCCGACCGGTACGGCGCACTGTCCAGCGCACTTTGCCGCTCACAAATTCCCCCTCCAGGTGCAAATCCGGAGGATCGTTTCGTCGGTCAACGTCGGCGAGCAGGTACTTCAGCGCCCTGATGAGACTGCTCTTGCCGATAGCGTTGGGCCCCGTGACGATGTTCACCTTGTCGCTCTCGGGCTCAAACGCGAAGCCCGGCTCGATTCCGGGCAGTGAATGAATCCTCAGATGGCGCAGGTACATCAGCCCTGTTCCGGCGATTGCGCCAGCAGCGTTTCCAGGGCGCGATAGCCGGCGTTGCGCAGCCACTCGGCCGGATCTGCATCCAGCGGCTCCCCCAGCCCGCTCCACCTGGAGTTTCGAGACTCGCTCCGCAAGCGATGCCTGGCCAGGGCAACCAGGCGCTCCCGCTCTTCGTGGCCTTCGGGTTCCGCAAGCCAAAGCAGGCGCTGAGCCAGAAGCCCGGGGGGATCTCCACGCACGGCGAGCTTCTCCAGGTCGATTTCGGGTCGGGTTTCGGCGGAAATCGACTCGATGAAATAGTGAATGCTTCCCGTTCCAATGTCGATCCGCTCCCGGTCCTCGTCGGAAAATTCGCCGACGGCAGCGGCGCCGAAGCGGCTGCGCCCGCACAACCGAATCCCGAGACCCACCGCATCGGGACTGTGCGCCGTGTTCGCAAGTTCCTCGTCAAACGCACGCAATGTCTTCAGCAGCCGTCCCTTGGCTTCGACAGGTTCGGAAATTCCTTCGAGATCGACGTCAAGACGTTGCCAGCGAAGGGGCGCCAGCGGGAGATGCTCGACCTCGGCGATGCTTCCCCGGCTGACGCCGATGAGCCAGGGTCCGCGCGCCCCGATTTCGCCCCGATGCAAGCCCGTAAGGCTTCCCAGGTATCCGTTGGCGGAGGCG
>VYEH01000115.1:4755-6760 GCA_009843005.1 Pseudomonadota bacterium
ACATGGATGTGACCGAGTAACCAACCGTCCAGCCCGGCCCGCTTCAGTTCCGAACCCGTGACCGGAGCATATGGGCTTGCGCCCGCGTCCCTGTCGCAGTGCAGCAGCCCGAGGTTGACGCCGGGGCGGCGCTTGAACGGCGCATCCGGCAGGGGACTCTGAAGCACTCTCGCCCGAGGGAACGACCACCCCCAGATGATGACGGATTCGCGGCCATCGGCGATTTCACAGTACTCCCACTCGCCGCCGGAGCCCAGAAGCCGGAATGCGGGAATTTCGCTGGCAAGTCGCGGCAACACCTTGACATCGTGGTTGCCGGCGACGCCGATTACGTCGATGTCCGCAACTGCCAGTCGTTTTACGCCCCGCGCCAGTTGCCCATAGGCTTCAAAGAAGTCGTCGTCCCTGTCGACCACATCGCCGGCCAGCAACACGGCCCGAACCCCGGCCTCAACGGCCGCCTCCACGGTGCGCTCCCAGGCAATGGCAGGTCCGAAGCGTCTTGCCTGTGCGGCAAGTTCAGGGGGGAGGCGCGATGGCGTGCGCCCGAGGTGGATGTCGCCGACCGCGAGAATCTTCATTGCGGGCCATCATATCAGTGACCAAACCGGTTGATCAGTGCCAAATCTGGCGTTTCTGAGCCGAAATTGACTGATTATGGAGCAGGCTCCCCACCCTCATCGCAAATCAAAATTCACCGAAACCCCCGCGTACACATTTCTCCCCGGTCCCGGCTCATAAAAACGCCCGCCGAATGCGTTGAGCCTGATATTGGAGTTATACCGCTGATCGAACACGTTGTTGACGCCGACAAAGGGCGAAAACGTCGCGCCGCCCCGGCTTGCGTCGAAACCCAGGCGCAGGTTCGCGAGCGTGTAGGCATCGTCCGAGACCGTGTTGGCGTTGTTGGCGAACTGGTCGCCCACGTGGAGTGCATCCAGGGCGCCGAACCAGCCGGCGGGATGACGGTAGCTCAGTTCCGCGAACAGCAATTGTTCGACCGTGCCGGGAATCCGGTTACCCGAAAAGTCATTGCCGTTGTCGTCGACGAAATCGGCGAACGCGAAATCCGCGTAGGTGTAGCTGAGCGTGATGCCAATACGGTCCGTTGGCTGGGATGAGAGCGTCGCTTCCAGGCCGGTGCGGTTCGAGCGGCCCGCATTGGCGAAGAAATCCCGCCCGGGGCTGCCGGGAATCTCGTAGGGAATCAACTCATCTTCCACGTCGATGTCGAACACGGCCAGTTCGTAGCGGGTCCGGTTGCCCACGCCGCCCCGGAGTCCGATTTCCAGATTCGTGGCCGCCTGAGGCTCCAGCAACGGGTTGAATCCGCCGGCGCCGGAGGGATTGGCGAACTCGGTCGTCGTCGGCGTCTCGAACGACGTGGAGTACGTTCCATAAACCGTCACTTCCGGGGACAGGTTGGCCAACAGGGCGATCATGGGACTCACATCGTCCAGCCTGCGCACCCCGGAGTCGTCGCCGTTGCCCAGAAACCGGTCGCCCACGTCGAATTCCACTTCATCGAATCGCAGGCCGAACGAGAGTTGAACGTTGTCCGAAATGCTCAGTTCGTCCTGCACGAACAGTCCGGTACTGGTGACGAGTTCGTCCTGATCCAGCGTCAGTGCGCCGAGCATCCCCATGTTGTTATTGAACCGGCGCCGGTGATCGTTCTGATCGTCGTAGTCCAGACCTACGACGACGCGGTTGGGCCTGCCTCCCAGACTGCCTTCGTGGGTGTAGCTGATACCGCCGCCCGCGAAGAATCGCTGCAGGTCCACCGACCCGCCGCCGAAGAACGGCAACCTGTTGCTGAAGTCGCGGGAAACATAGTAGTTGCGGACCTGCAGTTCGCTGCCCTCCCCCATCGGAAGCGAATAAATGAAGCCCAGACGTGTCTGCTCCAGCGCCTCGCCCCCGTCAAAGCTCAGGTTGCGGTCTCTGGCAGAGCGCGGGTCAGACTGCGCCTGGGCAAGGTTGATGCCACCAGGATCGTTCGAAA
>VYEH01000378.1:0-2324 GCA_009843005.1 Pseudomonadota bacterium
TCGCCGTGATCGACGATGTCGTCAACCACGAGAATCGTTCGCCCGGACAAGTCCCGGTCCGGCCAGGCCCGCCAGCTCAACTCCCCGCCCACCAGTTCCCCTTCGTACCGGGTCACATGGAGGAAATCCAATTCATGAGGAAAGTCCATCCTCTGGCAGAGTTCCACCGCGGTGAACGCACCGCCGTTCATGACCGCCAGCACCAGCGGATTCTCCTTCGCCAGAACCTCGCCGGCGGCTGCCGCCATTCGGTCCAGGGCAGCACGGATCTCTGCCGGCGAGACCAGTTGGCGCGCCGTCTCGCGGATGCGGATCGCTTCCTCCAGCGTGGTGTCGCGTGCGGCGGTCATGTCCATACTTCAGGTATCGAAATCGGATAAAGGGTTCAGCTTGTTCGTACGGTTGGACAAGTGGATCAGGCAGGGATGTACAATTACCGTAAGATGTGTGCTTATCGCGCGACATTTGAACATACCCAGAGACAACGTAACACCATGAAAATAAAATCCGATGTTGTTCTCTCCCTGTCGGTCGCCATCTGTTCGGCGGCACTAGCCGGGTCCACTGCTCGCGCCCAGGGGGATGGAGAAACGACGGGGTGGACGGCCGAGAAACAGGCGAAGATCGAGCTCGGAAAGAATTTTGCCACCGGCTGGGAGCTCTATCGGCACTTCCTTGACGAAGCCGGGGACCGGGCCATGTCGCCACCGGAGACCGTGCCTGACTGGAGCGGCCTGTGGGAGCGTGAAGGGCGTCCGCAGGTCTACGACACGGACCGTGGCCCGGGATTCGGAACGACGGCAGTGCTGAAGGGCGAATACCTCGAGATGTTTCAGGAGCAGGTCGACAACGCGGAACAGGGGCGAATCTGGGACCCCCATTCCGGTTGCGGCATGGCCCGGGGTTATCCCGGCATGGTCAAGAACGGTCGTCCGCACGAATTTGCCGTCACTCCGAAGCAGACCTGGCACCTGGGGCAGGCGAGAAACGAGGTGCGCCGAATCTACACCGATGGCCGCGGGCACACGCCGGCGGACTGGGCGTACGAGACGGAGCACGGAGATGCCATCGGTTTCTGGGACGGGGACACCCTGGTGACGCACACCATGTACACCAACGGCGGCTGGATCGGGCGCGTGATGCCCTACTTCAGTACGCAGCTTGAGGGCGTCGACGTCTGGCGAAGGGTTGACGACGAAACGATTCACGCAGACATCTGGATCTACGACTCCGAAGCACTAGAAGAGCCCTGGTTTGTGCGCCAGGTCTACACGCTGATGGAACAGGAGGAAGGCTCTCCGTTACGGTTGGAATACTGGTGGAACTGCCACAGCCCGAACAACATCGTCGTGCCCACCGGGGATGGCGGCACGACTTTTCTTGATTTCGACTTTACCGACGTGGACGATCAACCGACTCAGGGGACTGCACAATGAAACCGATGAAACCACAAATGGCCCGATGGGTGTTGGCCGCGGCGGGCGCGCTCCTTGCAACGGCGGCCGGCGCGCATCACTCGGGCGAAATGTTCGAGCCCGAAAGGACCGTCACCCTCACCGGAACGGTGCAGGAGTTTCGCTACATCAATCCGCACTCGTGGCTGCTCGTCGATATCGACAACGAAGACGGCACGACCACGACCTGGGGATTCGAGGCCGAAGGTCCTCAAGACCTTATGCACGGTGGCGTGCGCAAGAGCGATCTTCCGCCCGGGGCGAGAATCACGGTTACGGCCCGGCCCATGCGCGACGGTCGCCCGGCCGGCATCTGGAGCGAGATCGTCAAGGACGACGGCACGCTGCTGAACTGGCGTACGCCGGGCCCCGACTAAATACCGACAGGCTATAGTCCCGCCTCGTACCTACTGCGTCGGCAGGCCTAATACATCTCGGCCTGCCGACGCCACCATTCCCGACGGCGTCAACAGGCCCCGACCGGGCTCTTGCTCAGTTGAGGTGATACCCGAAACTCACGCCGATCATGCGCGGTGGCGCAACCTCCCAGCGGTGGGCGCCGACGCCGGCGCCGCCGCCGCCAATGGAGCCGTCGGGAAGTACACGATGGCCCGCCATGTCCGTGGCGCCTCTCACGACCTCGTCGTCCAGGCAGTTCGTGCACGATACGGTTACGTGCCAGTCGCCGTCCGGCGCCCAGTATTCGCCGCGTAGCGTGAGCAACGTGTAGGCGTTGATGAGCGCCTGGTGGTTGGATGAGCTGCCGTTGTAGAAATCGTCCGTGTACGCGGCGGTTCCGGATAGCACCAACTCTCCGCCGTTCTGCAGGTGCGAAGTGTGGCGAAGTCCCAGCGTTGCGCCGATGTCCGG
>VYEH01000378.1:2334-6748 GCA_009843005.1 Pseudomonadota bacterium
CGACGGATCGATGCCGGAATACATGGAGTCCAGCGTGCCGACCGAAGAGGTGAGCCTCAGATTGTCCGTGATCGCGTACATCAGATCGATCTCGATGCCGTTGATGTCGAGCTGACTGGCGTTGGCGGTAAAGGGCGGGTTCTGGAAGAACCTGTCCTGTGAGCGAATGTGCCGGTCGGTGAACCGCATGTCGAAGATCGCCCCATTGAGCCGCAGGCGCCGGTCGAGCCATTCCGAACGCAGCCCCAACTCGTAACCTTCCACGTACTCGGGGTCATAGGGGATCAGACCGAAACGGGGCTGTATTTCATCGCCGGTTCCCGGAACACCGTCGCGACCCTGCAGTACGGCGGCCGAACGGGTATCGTCATTGATGAAATCGGCAAACCCGCCCGCCTTGTAGGCGGTACTCCACGAGAGATAGGTGAACAGGTCGTCGTTCCACTGATAGTCGATCACGAATCGGTAATCGTCCGACGTCCATGAGTTGGAGCGGAAAACCGTAACATCGTTCGTCGCCGGATCAGCGGATACGACCAGCGGATTCGTGCCGAACTGCGCCGCCACCCGTGGACTGTTCAGAATCACCGCTCCGGCTCCCTTTTCGTCTTCAGTGGAACGGTAACCGAGGGTCAGATTCATCCGTTCAGTGACATGGAAAACGATCTGACCGAACAATCCGGTCGCACCGCTGTCGATGAATTCCGTCACGTGAGAGTCATTCAGCATGCACGAATCGAGATCGAGGTTCATGCCCATGGGGCTGCAGTCATACTCCGCTTGATTGTTGTAGTTTGAGGCCTCCTCTTCGAACCAGTAATAGCCGCCTGTCCAACTGATCCGCTCGTGTTCGCCGGAAAAACGAAGCTCGATGGTTTCGGAGTCCCAGCTCGCATCGTTGACGTTCCAGATAATCGGCAACGGGGTCATGTCACCGTCGTAGGTTTCGTCCTGGGCGCCGGCGATGGTGCCGCCCACCGCCGTGAGCGTTATGCTGTCGGTCAACCCCCAGTTCAACTCGAACGTCGTGAACTCGTTTGACGTGTTCCGCCTATCGTGATCCCCGCCCACGTAGTTGTAGAAGCCGGGCGCGGTGGCAAATTCGTCGCTGTAGTAGGTCGAAGGGTCGTTGGGATTGAACTCCGAAGTTACGCAGGGTCCGTTCCAGGGCCCGTGCGGCGTGCCCATGGCCCCGGGGGCCCCGCTGGCCCAATAACACCCGAATGTCGGCTCTTCGTAGATCAACAGCGCCCTTTGTACTGTTCTGCCGTCCGGGTGATTGAACGTGTCGCGAATTTCGGGACTGCCCATGCCGTCGGCGAGGATGGCAGGATCGAACTCGTCCACCCCTACGTAAATGCCCGTGCGCCCATTGTCCGAACTGTCGTCCGCCGCATACGCGACGGTCAGGTCGAAATTGTCCGAAGGCGCGAACCGGAACTGAGCGCGCCCGACGGTCGTATCCAGATTTCCCTTTGTCTGGCCGTTTTCCCCGAAGATATAGCCGTCCCGCGACAAGCTCGCGCCGGTGAACCGGAAAGCCGCCGCGTCGCTCAACGGCACGTTGACGTGCCCCTTGATATCCAGGCGATTGAAATCGCCGCCGATCAGTTCAACGTCGGCGTTGAACTCCGGCTCCGGTTTCTGCGAGATGTAGCGAATGGCGCCACCGGTATTGTTGCGGCCGAACAGCGTGCCCTGGGGCCCGCGCAGCACCTCGACCCGTTCCACGTCCATGACGCGCAAGATGGCGCCCGCATTGCGCGGATAGTACATTTCGTCGATATACAGCCCAACGCCACGGTCGAAGAACGTGGTGTTGCGGAATTGTCCGGCGCCGCGGATGGAAAAGGTGGCGACGGCGTCGCCCGTGCCGAACGCGGTGCCCACACTCACGTTCGGTATGAAATTGGCGATGTCTTCAGCGTCCTGGAGTCCGAGCCGATCGAGTTCCAGTTGATTGAACGCCGATACCGAGATGGGTGTCTGCTGCAGATTGAGTTCGCGGCGTTCCGCGGTCACGATGACCTCTTCCAATTCCTGGCCCAATGCGGCTCCGGAATAAAACTGAATACCAGGCAGAAGCGTCAGGCAGATTGCGAGACAGGTAAGTGGTCGATTGAGCATTTTGGAACCCCCATGCATCGAATGAAACCTTCTGGTTATTATTCTTGTGTACCTGGCTCAGGCCAGTACACCTTCTTGTCGATGGCGCCGGAAAAGACCTGCCGGTCTCGTCTCCGGCCCTTACAGACTACCACGCCACCGCTGCGAGTGTGTCCAGCCGCTTACGAGCGGCGCGCCACAGCTCCGATTTGCGCAATTCTTTCCAGTTAGTTTGCGAACTCCCGCGCAGTCGGGCGAGACGCGGCCCGGATGCGGGATTGCGATAATTCGCCAGCGCCTCTATGGCTCCGGGAATCTCTGACGGCGCATTGCACAGCAGCACCATGTCGCAACCGGCTTGAAGTGACGCAAGAATACGCTGCTGACAGTCGCTCCCGACGTCCGCCCCGGCCATGCTCATGTCGTCCGAAAGCACGGCCCCGTCGAATCCGAGCCGGTCGCGCAACTGCTCGCGCATCCAGTAGGGAGACAGGCTGGCGGGCAACGGGTCCACCGCGGGGAATATGACGTGCCCGACCATCACGCTCTCAAGCCCTGCGGCGATGAGGTGTCGGTAGGGAGCGAGATCGTCGGTTAGCTGGTGCAGGTCACGGTCATCGACCGCAAGCGCCGTGTGGGAGTCGGCGCGCGCTCCCGCGTGGGTGGGAAAGTGCTTGGCCGTCACGGCCATGCCCGCGGTATTGGCGCCAGTGGAAAACGCAGTGCTGAGGGCAGTCACCGCATCTGCGCCGGGATGCAGCGCACGGTCGCCAATGACCCCGGAGAGGCCCAGGTCCAGGTCTACCACCGGCGCGAAGCTCAGATCGATATCCAGTGCACGCAATTCCGCAGCCATGAGCCAGCCGAAGGCACGTGCGGCGGCCAGTGCCTCTTCCGGGTTACGGTCATGGAGGTATCCCAGCATCCGCATGGGCGGCAATTCCGTGAACGGCCGGCGGAACCGCTGCACTCGGCCGCCTTCGTGGTCCACGGCCACCAGCAGGGGAGGATTGCGGGCCGCGTGAATCTCGCTAACCAACCGACCCAGTTGCTTGAGGTCGGCGAAATTGCGCGTAAAGAGGATCACGCCGCCCACGGCCGGCGCCCGCAACCACTCACGTTCCTCGGCGTCGAGTCCGGTTCCCATCAGGTCGATCATCAGCGGCCCGAGGGACCCGTTGCGGCTGTCGCTATCCATTCAATCCGGGGAGCGGCTACGCCTCGATATCCACCACTGTGCCCGGCGATACCAGGTCGTAGAGCTCGATGACATCCTCGTCGCTCATACGTATGCAGCCGATGGAGGCCGGGGCGCCCAGGGCGTCTGCGCAGGGCGTTCCGTGGATGTAGATGTAACGGCGCAGCGTGTCCACGTCTCCGCCGCAATTCCTGCCGGTCTCGGTCCCGGACAACCACAGGATGCGGCTGAGAATCCAATCCCGGCCGGGGTGCCGCGACGCCAGTTCCTCGGAGTAGATCTCGCCCGTCTTTCGCCGGCCCCGAAATACGGTTCCGGCGGGTTCGCCCGCGCCGATCATGGAGTGCACCACATGCCGCCCGCGAGGGGTGCGATAGCTGCCGGCCTTCTCGCCGGCGCCGTGTTTCGACGTCGAGACGGAGTAGGACTTGAGCACGGTACGGCCGTCAACCAGATCCAGCCGTTGGCCTTCGAGACTGACGCGAATCCGCAGTTCATCCATTCGATCGAATGTCCGGCGGCTCAGTCGATTGGCGATTGTCCGGCAGGCGGATCAGCGGGGCGCGGCACGATGTACTCAAGATGAGTTCCAACGCGGCCCAGCCGTTCGCTCACGGCCGCGATGTCGCTGGACAGCCGCGCGTTCATGCTGATCATCTGCCAGTACAGCCCCCCCATCGCGGCGAGGATCGCCAGCAGCAGGGCGCGGTCGAGTCGTCCGTTATTCATGCGGTAGAGCCTACTGCGGTGCGGAAAGTGCCGTCAATGGACAATATCTGGACAAATCGCATGGATTTGCAGCCAATTCATCGTCACGTGCGCGCGAAAACACTCACCGCCTCCACGTGATGGGTATGCGGAAACATGTCCGCGATACCTGCCGCCAGCAACCGGTAGCCCTGCTCGTGCACCAGGATTTTCGCATCGCGGGCCAGCGTCGCGGGATGGCACGAGATATACGCGATCCGCCGCGGTGACATTTCGCCCATCTGCCGTACCACCGTCTCTGCGCCGGAGCGCGGCGGGTCGAGCACGACCGCATCCCAGTTCTCCCGCAGGAAGCTCCATCCGGGCTGATTCAGGTCGGCCGCTTCAAACACTGCGTTCTGA
>VYEH01000406.1:0-5760 GCA_009843005.1 Pseudomonadota bacterium
GGGTCGCTGGTCATCCATGAAACCGGGCCGGCGGGGTATCCGTGGGAGGTGATCGGCGCCACGCCCTACGGCGAATCCTTCGACCTGGCGGCACCGGACGACAACCTGGGCCGGGCCACCATCGAGGGTTGGGTGCAGCGGGCCACGGCGGAGACGATTTTCGAGATGGCCGGGCTCGACTTCGAGAGCGCCAAGCAGGAAGCGGCGGTTCGGGGCTTCGAGCCGATCCCGCTGGGCCTGACGGGGTCGATCGAGATCCGCAACGAGATTCGGCGTATCGACTCGCTCAACGTCGTCGCCAAGGTCGAGGGCAGCGAGGCGCCGGACGAAGTTGTCATATACGTTGCTCACTGGGACCATCTCGGCCGTGATGAAAGCCTTGAGGGCGACCAGATCTTCAACGGCGCGGCCGATAACGCCACCGGAACCGCGGGACTCATCGAACTGGCGCGCGCCTACAGTCTGGCCCCCCAGCCGCCACGCCGATCCGTGCTGTTCCTGGCCGTAGCGGCGGAAGAACAGGGCCTGCTGGGATCGTTTCACTACGGCCGAAACCCGCTCTACCCGCCCGCCCAGACCGTTGCCGCGCTCAACATGGATGGGCTCAACCAGTGGGGAAGGACTCGCGACCTGACCATCGTCGGCCTCGGTCAGTCGGAACTCGACGACATCGCCGCGGACATCGCCGGGCAAATTGGCCGCACCCTGGCGCCCGATCCGGAACCGGAGAAGGGGTTCTACTACCGCTCGGACCATTTCGCCTTCGCCAGGGCCGGCATTCCGGCGTTCTATGCGGACCCGGGGGTGGAGTACATCGACAAGCCGGATGGATACGGGCTGCAGAAGCGCAACGAGTACACTGCCAACGACTACCACAAGGTCACCGATGAGGTGAAGCCGGACTGGGACATGACGGGCGCGGTGGAGGACCTGACGTTTCTCTACCAGATGGGCAGGAGGCTGGCCGACGGCGAGGAATGGCCGGCCTGGAGCCGGACCAGCGAATTCAGGGCGTTGCGCGAGTCGCAGCGTCCGCAATAGCGGAAGTCGGCGGCGAAGGGCTCCCGCCGCGGGCTGCCCGGCAACCCGACGATGCCCATGTCCGGTGTGACCCGGTGGACCTCGCGCCACAGGCTCATCGGTTCCGGGGTGAAGATCAGGTCGCCGCTGGCCGGGGTCACCTGCCAGTCGCCCGCGGAAATTTCGCTGTCCAGTTGCCCCGGCCCCCAGCCCGCGTAGCCGGCGTACACGCGCAACCTGCGCTCGTCTGTCCGGAAGGGCAGGTTTTCGCGTACCTCGTCGATGTCGGCCGTGATATGGATGTCGTCAACGATCGGCTCGCCCTCCACAACGTCTCCGTCCCTCACCAGGAACAGCGCGCTGGTGCGGGCCACGGGGCCGCCGAACCAGACCACGCCCCGGTAGCGCCGGAAGAAGTCTACATCGGGAAACAGCGCCTCGGGTTCCACCCAGGTGGGCCGGTTGACCACCACGCCGATGGCGCCTTCGCGGCCGTGATTCAGGACCAGCACCACCGTTTCGGCGAACCGCGGGTCGCGCAACTGCGGAGTGGCCACCAAAAACATCCCGCTGGCGGGTGTCTGCGCCTGAGCGCCGGCGGTGACAAGGCAGGCCAAAACCGAAAGTGCGAGCCGTCTCATGGGTCAATGATAACCGGTCGGGACGCATCGTCGGTCGATCGTCCGTCTTTGACCGGTCGTTACGGCCTATTCCGCGGGACTTTTCCATGGGCTGGTAGAGCCGCGGGATTCTGGCTGCCGCCACATCGTCATCGGCTTCGCCACGGTACATTGCTGACTCAGCAGGTCCCGGCATTGCGTTACACTGCCGCCACCGGCGCCTGAGCGGCGGCGGCCGCGGCGACCGGCGAGCAGATTCATGGGCGCGATCAGCGAATTCATCCGTCATCACTATCGGCATTTCAACAGCGCGGCCCTGGTGGATGCGGCCGACGCCTATGCCGGGCTCGTGGACGCGGGCGGTGCGATGCTGGTCACGCTGGCCGGAGCCATGAGCACGGCCGAGCTTGGGCTGTCGCTCGCGGAGATGATCCGCCGCGGCAAGGTCCACGCCATTTGCTGTACCGGCGCGAACCTGGAGGAGGATCTCTTCAACCTGGTCGCCCACGAACAATATCTGCGTATTCCTGGCTACAGGGACCTGACCGCGGCAGAAGAAGAATCGTTGGCTGCGCGGGGCCTCAATCGCGTGACCGATACCTGCATTCCCGAGGAGGAGGCGATGCGGCGTGTCGCTGGGATCGTGCTGCAGGAATGGCGGGCGGCCGACCGGACGGGCCGGCGGCGGTTTCCCCACGATTTTCTCTATCGGGCGTTGCGCTCCGGCGCATTCGCGTCCGACTATCAGATCGATCCTTCCGAGAGCTGGCTGGTCGCCGCCTGCGAGGCGGACCTGCCGCTGTTCGTGCCCGGCTGGGAAGACTCCACCCTGGGCAACACGTACGCTGCGCACTGCATCGACGGCACGGTCAAGCACACCGGTACGGTGCGCTCGGGTATCGAGTACATGATCGATTTCGTGAAGTGGTACGAAGCGGTCAGCCGGGAGGCGCCGGTGGGGTTCTTCCAGATCGGCGGCGGCATCGCCGGCGACTTCCCCATCTGTGCGGTGCCGCTGCTGGAGCAGGACCTGGGCCGCCGCGACGTGCGCAAGTGGGGCTATTTTTGCCAGATCAGCGATTCCACCACGAGCTATGGGTCCTATTCCGGCGCGGTACCCAACGAAAAGATCACCTGGGGAAAGCTCTCGGCGGCCACGCCCCGGTTTGTCATCGAATCCGATGCCACGATCGTGGCGCCGTTGATATTCGCACGTGTCCTGGACTGGTGAGGTGTCTCACGCGCTGACAACCGAGGTGGTCCGGACCGGCGCTCCGACGGTACCGGATTCGACGTGGTCGGCCGAAGATTCGGGCGAACTGTATCGCGTCGCCCGCTGGGGGCCGCCGTACTTTTCCGTCAACGCCCGCGGACGCGTTGCAGTCCGTACCGCGCCCGGCGCCTCCGGTTCCATTGACCTGTCTGCGATCATTGAGGAAGCCCGGCGTCGCAGGATCGAGTCTCCGTTAATGATCCGGTTCCCGGAAATTCTCCGCTCGCAGGTTGCGCGGCTGCACGGCGCATTCGGAGATGCGATACGCAAGACGGGATACGGCAACCGCCACATGGGGCTTTATCCGATCAAGGTCAATCCCCTGCGCCACGTGGTCGCGGAAATACAGGATGCGGGCCGGGCGTACGGCATGGGCCTGGAATGCGGGTCCAGGGCCGAACTGGCGTCTGCCTTGCCCCAACTGCGGGACGACCGGCATCTGCTGGTGTGCAACGGCGTCAAGGACGAGTCGATGCTGGGGTTGGCGCTGGATGCGCAACGCCTCGGCAGGCAGGTCATTCCAGTGGTACAGAGTCCGGAGGAGTTTTCGGCACTTCGTGCCATCGCTGCCAGGCGCGGGGATGATCCCACGCTGGGCGTGCGCATCAGGCTCTCGAACGGGACACCGGATCGTTGGGATCGGTATGCCGTGCCCGACGCCAAGTTCGGTCTTTCCCCGGCCGACCTTCTGCAGTTGCTGGAGCAGTATCCGGACGCACTGCCGCGGTTGGGTCTATTGCATTTTCACGTCGGAAGCCAAGTAACCGATCTGACCCGGCTTCAGCGTGCGGCCGCTGAGGCAGCGCAAGTCTATGCGTCGCTGATCCAACGAGGGGCAGGGCTTCGGTACCTGGACGTGGGTGGCGGTCTCGGCGTCGAGTACGGCGACGCCCCTGGATCCCCTGCTGGGCTGGGCTACTCCCTGGCCGACTATGCTTACGCGATCGTCGCCGCTGTGAGCGAGGTATGCCGCAGCCGTTCCGTGCCCCATCCCGTGCTGGTATGCGAAAGCGGCCGCGCGATCACCGCCCATCACGCGGTGCTGATCGTGCCCGTGCTGTCCGTTCGAGAACGCCGCGGTTTGACCGGCGACACGGAGATTCCGCCCCAGGCCGGCGATGCCACGGCCTTGCTGATCCGGTGGGCACTGCACGGCCCTGCACCGGTGAACGCCGGAGATGCCTCCGCCTTGCTCTCCCGGGCTCACCATGCATACGGGAAGGTCGGCGCATCGTTCGCCGAAGGGCGAGTCGCGATGGAGGAATTCGCCGTGGCAGAGCGCGCCTTCGTGACCGTCGCACGGCGCATCGTCGAGTACCTGGGGCGGACCGGTTTACCGGTGCCGGCGCAAATCGGGCCGCTGGTGCGCTCGTTGGCCGATCGGGTCCTCTGCGACTTCTCCGTTTTTCAGTCACTGCCCGATCATTGGGGATCGGGGCAGACTTTTCCGGTCATGCCCATCGACCGGCTGAATGAGCGCCCGACCCGCCACGGAATCCTGGTGGACCTGACATGCGACGCCGATGGCCGGATCGACCGGTACATATCGTCCGATCCCGACGCCACGGCCCTGCCCCTGCACGCGCCGCGACCCGGCGTGCGGACCGAACTGGGATTTTTCCTCATGGGCGCCTATGAGGACGTCCTGGGCGCCCCGCACAATCTTCTGGGCCGGGTCCCCGAAGTGCACGTCCGCACCGACGAGTGCGCGGCACAGGGTTTCCGCATCGAAAACATCGTCCCGGCGACCACCGTGGCCGACCTGTTGACGCAAATGGGCTACCTGGAAGCGGAACTGCGCGGGGCCATGGGGGATATCGTTGCGTCAATGACGGTAACGGATGAGCTATCCGCCGAGGCCGGTTACGGGTTGATCGACCGCTACGCCAAGTGCCTGGAACAGGGCACCTACTACGAAACCGGTGACGTCGCGGGTCCGAAATCGTGAGCCGGTCCCGGGACCCGGTGGCCGCCGATCGCCTGGTGGTCGGCCTGGTGCAGATGAGCATGCGAACGGACCCGGGCGAGAACCTGAACCGGGCGCTGGATCTCATCGCCGAGGCCGGAGCCGCAGGCGCCGGGATGGTCTGCCTCCCGGAACTGTTTTCCTGGAGGTACTTCTGCCAGAGCGAGGACGCGGCCAATTTCAATTTGGCCGAACCGGTTCCCGGACCGACCACGCGGGCGCTGGAGGCACTGGCCGCGGATCTGGACCTGGTCGTGATCGGCGGCGTTTTCGAATGCAGCGCACCCGGTACCTACCACAACACGGCCGTGTTCATCGACGGCCGGCGCGGCTATCGGGGCAAGTACCGCAAGATGCACATACCCGACGACCCCGTCTACGGCTACCGGGAGAAGTACTATTTCACCCCCGGGGATCTCGGCTTCAGGCCGTTCAGCAGCCGCTGGGGCAAGTGCGGCGTGATGCTGTGCTGGGATCAGTGGTACCCGGAGGCGGCGCGCCTGTCGGCCCTGCAGGGCGCGCAAATCCTGATCTATCCCACCGCCATCGGCTGGCATCCCGATGACAGCCCGGAGGAACGCAGCCGCCAATCTGAAGCCTGGGAGTTGATGCAAAGGAGCCACGGCATCGCCAACGGGTGTTTCGTGATCGCCGTCAACCGCGTCGGGTTCGAACCGGCTCCGCGAAAGTCCGCGACCGCCGGGGGCGGTTCGCCGGGGATCGAGTTCTGGGGCCGGAGTTTCGTCTCCGGACCTGACGGTCAGGTGCTTCGACGTGCATCCGCAGAGTCGGACGAAGTGCTGGTCGTCGAACTCGACCTGGACGAGGTGGAGCGATCAAGGGTGGAGTGGCCGTTTCTGCAGGACCGGCGGGTCGACGCC
>VYEH01000406.1:5770-6744 GCA_009843005.1 Pseudomonadota bacterium
CCTACGCGGGACTGGCGGCTCGATTTCCCGATAGCTCAAACGCCACGGAATGTGCTGTGGAAGGCAATGGACCTGAACCAACACGATGACCGCTGACTGCATCCGGGTTCGCGGCGCCCGCCAGAACAACCTCAAGGGTCTGGACCTGGACCTGCCGCTCAACGAATTAATTGTCGTCACCGGCGTCAGCGGTTCCGGCAAGTCGTCGTTGGCCTTCGACACCGTGTATTCCGAGGGGCAGCGGCGCTACGTGGAGACGTTTTCGCCTTATGCCCGGCAGTTCCTGGACCGGATGGACAAGCCCCTTGTCGACAGTATTGACGGCATTCCGCCGGCCATTGCCATCGATCAGACCAATCCGGTCAGGACCTCGCGCTCCACCGTGGGCACGATGACGGAGATCAACGATCATCTCAAGCTGCTCTTCGCGCGCGCGGCCGAGCTGTACTGCCGGCATTGCGGCCAGCGGGTTCGCAAGGACGAGCCGGCCGCGATTTTCCGGAAGCTCGGGCAAGTATTCGGCGATCAGGGGCCACGGGTCGCGATCACCTTTACAGTGCCGATTCCGGAAAACTTCTCCCGGGACGAGATCGAGAGGTACCTGGCGGCGCAGGGCTATACGCGCATACACGCCACTCGTGCGCGGCACCTTGAAGTCGTGCAGGACCGCGTTCGATACGGCGAAACGAACCGGGCACGGATCGTGGAAGCATTGGAAGTTTCCCTGGAGCGCGGCCGCGGGCGAGTCGCTGTCAGGGACCTCGAGCAGGACGGAAGGATTTTTCATTTCTCCTCATTGCTGCACTGCGCCCAGTGCGACATCCACTACAGCGAGCCCACGCCCAACAACTTTTCCTTCAATTCTCCCCTTGGCGCATGCGCTGAGTGCCGTGGGTTCGGGCGCACCATGGGTGTCGATCCCCGGCTGGTGGTTCCGGACGAAAACAAGACCCTGGCGCAGGGGGCCATCCGGC
>VYEH01000297.1:0-1673 GCA_009843005.1 Pseudomonadota bacterium
TCGAGGTGCAGGCCCAGTACGCCGGGCACACGTTCCTGCCGTGCGCGCCGCACGGCGTCGATGGCTGCTCGCATGACATCGTCATCGTCGCTTATCAGCGTTGGCAGAAACCCGGTCGTTCCAAACCGTGCATGGGCCGCTGAAATGGTTCGAAGCGAATCGACCGTGGGCGAGTCGTTGAACAACACGCCGCCGCCGCCGTTGACCTGCAGATCGACGAAACCCGGCACGAGACGACGGCCCTGGACGTCGATTTCGGTCACATGGTCGATTCTCGGGCGACGTCCAATGACAATTTCGTCAATCAGTCCATTTTCGATAACGACCGAGCTGTTCGCGTGGACCGATTCTCCGATGAATACCGTCGCGTTGATCAACGCCGAGGGAGGCATCAGTCCGGTGAATCCGACTGGAGGTCCTGACCGGTCTAACCGCGACGCTGCGCGGCATGGATCGCGGCGCCGCGTACGCCACTGGCATCGCCGTATGTGGCGGGCACAATGGTGGGAGGCGGGATCCCTCCGAACAGGTATTTCGACAATTTGGACGGAATCTGCCAGTAGAGTTCCCTGATCTGCGACAAGCCGCCACCCAAAACGATGATCTCGGGATTGATGTGGAGAATGAGCTGAATGAAGCAGCTGGCGACACAGTCAAGCCAGATCCCGAATGCCTGCTTGCATGCTGCGTCTCCGGCACGCATTCCGTCGACGACCCGGTGCGCTGCCAGACCCGATCCGGCGACATGTGCATGGATTCTCGACAGGCCGCGTCCGGACACGTAGGTTTCAATGCAACCGCGCTTGCCGCACCCACAACGGTGCAGCGGCAAGGCATGACGCTCCCTGACAGTGGCCGCGATGGCCAAGTGTCCCCACTCACCGGCAACGCCGTCTCTTCCGCCCTGAAGACTGCCGGCGATGCAGTAGCCCCCGAATGCCCCGGTGCCGAGGATCACACCGATCATTGGATCCTTGCCGTGAGCCGCGCCACCGTTTGCCTCCGAAAGAGCAAACGCACGCCCGTCGTTGATCACCGCGACCGTCCTGTTCAGCGCGGAACTGAGGTCTTTCTTCACGTTCTGGCCGGTGATGCACGGCACATTGACCGAGAAAGACCGGCCTTGGCGATTCCGAATGCCGGGCACGCCGACACCAACCGATTCGACGGATTTGAACTTCCTGTCAGCGTCCTCCACCAGCTCCCGGATGGACTGAATGAATCGACGATAGTCGCTCGTCGGGGTCACGACGCGGCGTGTGTGCAGGCGGCTTAGGTCCTGGTCGAAAACCGCGAATTCCGTCTTGGTTCCGCCGATATCCAGCCCATACATCACGATGGCATGCCTATCCCGACCCGGTCGCCCCGATGAACGGATAGATGGTCACTCCGTTAACCACGCGATTGACCTCGCCCGTCGGACACGGACTGTCCGCCTCTACACCCAGCCCCATCGCCTTGTAAAACGCCAACAGTTGGCAATACACAATGTAGACCAGCGACAACCAAACGTCGTCCAACCTCGAGGCGGAACTCGCCAGCCCGATGTCGGTGGCCAACTTGGTGGGGCTCAGTTCCATAATCGCGGCCGAACGATTATCGGCTTTCAGTTCCTGCATCAAGTCGCGATCATACAATCGCGCGTAGGCATCGGCGGACCGCAAGTGCACGAC
>VYEH01000297.1:1683-3735 GCA_009843005.1 Pseudomonadota bacterium
ACGAAAGCCGAGCGGCGTGTCATGAACCGCCACGACCTGTCCGGCAGTCAATTCGAGACACTTGAGCGCGGCCTCCGCCGCCGTCCCCGAAAGGCACCCGGCGCCCAGCACTACCAGCCGCCTGAAGTCTCGTTGTGCCAAATTTCTGACATCTGCCGCGCGTCCATCCAGCAAAAGTTCCGCCCAGATGGCCGCCTGCTCGAGTTGCTCGCGGTCCGGCGTAAAGATCGCCACGCAAGACACCAGCATCGCCGTGTAACTGCTCGTCATGGCGAAGCCGCGATCATTGGTTTCTTCCGGCATCACCAGACAAAGAGCGTCCTCGCGGCACTCGGCGAGCCCGGCGAGCCGGCCTTCCGCGTTACACGTCACGATCACGTGCCGACAGTCCGAGAGCAGCGCATCGGCGAGTTCAACGCACGCGATGCTTTCGGGGCTATCGCCGGAACGGGCGAACGAGATCATCAGCGTCGGCAGGTCCTGGCGCAAAAATTGCAGCGGATCGGCTGTCAGGTCGGTCGTGCTCACCGAGTCGATATGGCAGGTCGGCGAAACCTGGTAACGCGCCCGAAACCACGCCGCGACTGTATCGCCGATGAACGCGGAAGTGCCCGCCCCGCACAGGAGAATTCTCAGATTCGACTTCGCAAGCGTCGGCTTGAGCCAAGAATGGATATCTTCCCGAGATGCATCGATGCGCGTATGCACGGCGCGCCAAATGCGCGGTTGTTGAGAAATCTCCCGCGCCGTCCAATAGCTGTTCCTGCGCTTGAGCTCGCGTGTGTCGATGTTCAGGTACCGATTCATTGGACGAATGCCTTCCTTGACCTGCACCCATTCTCCGTCACCAGCCCCCTGCAAGCGGCCGAGTACACCGCCGTGACTTCCATGATGCGGTCAATCACAAGACTTCTCGGCTCCAGCGATAGAGTGCCCTCCCGAACCGCGTTGTATTGCGCGGGCATGAACTGGCTCAGCACCGGTAGAGGAATGTCGGCGTCACCCAGATTATCGAACAGCCTCTCGACGGCCGCCGCAATATCGGGATGGCTCCAGTAGTATCGGATGCGGTCGCTGAAACTGTATCGGCGATACCAGCGCGCCCGTGGCCCCTGTGCGGGGTAGTGGTCGATCCAATGCCCGGGTCGATCCGCCATCACACGGTCGCAAACCTTGGGAAGCCGCGAACACTTGTCGGCGCCATCCAGCAACTCATGCTCGATCGCGCTCAATGCGAACAGCGCCTCCCGGAGCGCGAACGTCAGTTGCGGTCCCACCTTGAGAATGGCGAAGTGGTCCCGCACCAGTTTCCGATAGGCATCCGAAGGTTGATAGTCCGTTGAATGAGCTTCGTAGACGGTGTCGGGGAATTCTTCGAGTACCTCGACCAACGGCTTCGCCAGCGATGGCCGATAGCGGTGAACGGATGTGTGATCGAACTCAACCCCAGGCTGCACCACCAAGCCCGTCACTCTGGGCCAGACCGCGCTCATTCCGCGCTTTACGAAGGTTTGCCGGTGCACGGCAATTGTACGGCTGGCGCGCTCGGCAGTGGTGACTTCCAGCCGCTTGACCTGTTCCCTGGCGCCTCCCGGCGGCGGCACCTCGGTACCGATCACGTAAATCGGCTCGACCCTGCTCTCCCCACTCGCGACGGTGCGTTCGGCGACTTCGCACAGTGTCGCGGCCCGTGCCGCGATGACACTGTCGTCGAGAGATTCGGGATCGTCCGCGCAGGGCATGCTCGTGTCCAGGTGTATTTTCGCGAACCCGGCGTCCACGTAGCTTTCCACCAGATCGCATGCCCTGGCCATCGCCGCATCGGCCGTCTCGTCGGTCCAGCACACCGGACCCAGGTGGTCCCCGCCCAGCACGATGCGGCCGGTATCCAGACCCGCACGGTCGGCGATACCAGCGACAAAAGGCGGGAAATCCGCTGGCTTCATCCCCGTATAGCCCCCGTATTGGTTCACCTGGTTGGCAGTGGACTCGATGAGCAATGGCGCATGATCGCTCCGTGCCTGCTTCATCGCGGCTTCCCGCACGAGAGGG
>VYEH01000297.1:3745-6730 GCA_009843005.1 Pseudomonadota bacterium
CGCCGAAACAGCGCCATCACTTCATCCAGGGCGCCGTTCGCCTTCATCGCGTACCGACCGCCGTTTGCGTCGATCCTCGAACCCACTGGTCGAGCTTGTGCCCGGCGAGCGCGTAGTAGAGGATGAACAGGTAACATGGAAGCATGATGCCGTAGGCCATACGCGGGTCTACCGAACTCTCCGTCAACGCGCCGAATATGACCGGCACAATGGCGCCGCCAGCGATACCCATGATCAATAGGGCCGAGCCGGTAGCCGTTTCATTCTTGTCCAGACCGCGCAACGCCATCGGCCACACCGCCGGCCAAACCAGGGCATTCGCCAGACCGAACAGAGCGACGAACAGCACCACATAAGGAACGCCAGGGGCCCCGGTCCACGCGAACGCCGCCGTCCAGAACCGATCCGATTCCATACTGCCGACGAGCACGAGGATCGACAGGAAAATGCCCAGGGCCGCGGAGACGACCAGCGCCCGTTCCTGGCTGATCCAGCGCGGTATTGCAATCACGCCGAGGAGATACCCGCACTTCATGAAAGCCATCGTGTAGGCGGTAAGTCCGCCGAAGTGAACCACACCCAGGTCACGTCCGAACAGCGCGATGGTATCCCCGGCCACCACCTCGGCCCCTACGTAGAAAAACAGCGTGACGGCGCCGAGCACGAGCTTCGGGTGGCGAAGTACGCTCAACGGCGCCGCTGACGCCGCATCCTTGTCGGCGAATTCCGGGTTCGGAAGGGGCGACAGTTTGATATAGGCCGCGAGCAACACCAGAACACCGGCCATCGCCAGGTAGGGTTCGATCAATCGCCGTGAAAGTTCGTCAAGCCGGACCAGCTTGTCCGCAGGCGATAGAGATTCGATGTTTCCCACGGTAAATTGCGAAATGTCGGCCAACACCAGCGCAGTGAAAAGCAGCGGCGCGACGACACCGGCGCCCTTGTTCAGGAGCCCCATGATGCTGATGCGCACGGCTGCGGTGTCGACCGGCCCGATCAGGACAATGTAGGGGTTGGCCGCAGTCTGCAGAATCGTCAGGCCCGTACCCAGAACGAACAGACCGGCAAGAAAAACACTGTACATTCTCACCATCGCGGCGGGAACGAAGATCAGGGCGCCGACCGCCATGATCACGAGGCCCAGCGCCAGACCGTTCTTGTAGCCGGTGCGGCGCAGCACCAACGACATCGGCAGGGCCATCACCATGTAGGCGATGTAGAAGACCAGCGTGACGAAATACGCCTGCACGTGATCGAGTTCGCAGGCAATCGTCAGAAAAGGGATCAATGCGCCGTTGAGCCAGGTCACAAACCCGAACACGAAGAACAGACCCCCGATGATCAGTACCGCGACGGCGCTGTTTCGGCTTGCGCGCGATTCGTTCATCAGATTGTTCCGTGAAAGCAAATGCAGTTCAGTCCCATTTGACGATTTTTCTTATATGCATCATCGGGGTGGCTGAACCGGCGGTTACCGGGCACGCGGCTCACCCGAATCGCCTCGACACATGTGCTTGCCTTCCGAATTTGGGGACAATCGACTTGGTCGCGGGGCGTGTTACGAAAGCGTAACACCATCAATAGCAATTTTACAAACTTTCGTAAGTAAGAATATAAAATCTTACGAAAGACAATTCATGAACAGAGAAAGTATTGGTCGGTTCAGGTTGTACGGCCGACGACATGCAAGCGGACGCCTTGCGACTTCACTGTTCGCTGGATTTCACTCGGCAGAGCGTTGTCTGTAACCAGCATATCGATTTCCGATAGCCGACAAATGACATGCGAATTGCGCCGCCCGAACTTGGAGGAATCGGCGACAAGAATCACCTGACGCGCAGCCTGGCACATCATCCGGTTGAGGCTTGCTTCCTGCTCGAAGTGTGTCGTGACCCCTACGCGCATATCAACCCCGTCGGCGCCGAGAATGAGTGTGTCGAAGTGCATGTATCGCAGGCTTTCTTCCGCCTGCCGGCCGTAAAACGACCTGGACTTCTTGCGCAGGGCGCCCCCGGTAATGCGAACTTCGACCCCGTCGCTTCCCGCCAGCGCCGTTGCAATGTTGAGACCATTTGTCGTGACCGTAAGGTTTGTGCGCCCCAGAAGACACAACGCCACCTCTTCGGTCGTGGTACCGGAATCGAGGAAGAGGCTGCGCGCCTCGTCATCGATCAGGTCGGCGACCGTTTGCCCGAGTTGACGCTTGACGGAGAGATTTTTTCTGTATTTCTCCTGTAGCGAGAGTTCCCGCGTCAGGCGGGTGCTTGCAATGGCGCCGCCGCGCGACCTGACAACCAAACCCTTGGCGCTCAGTGCATTGAGGTCGTTGCGAATTGTGACGGCCGAAACGGCAAATTGTTTCGCCAGCGCTTCGACGTCGACCCGCTCGTTCGCCTCGGTCAACCGGACGATTTCCTTGCGCCGCTCTATCAGATTCAGCAAGCAATGATCTCCGAATAGCTCTTACGATTAATGATGTTAGGTGTTTTCGCTAGCTTTCGCAATTGGATATCACACGATCAGGGTGTAGCATTTCGCAAGAGTTTCCCTTCCATACACTTCCTGGATCTGGGGCTTACGCAAGCCCTATTGGAATGGAAAAAGGTTGAGCACAAGCGCTAGATCTGTCCGACAGGACCAGATGGTTACAGCGCTAGTCGTAGGCGTTCCAATAGCGTCGTTGCCGGCTCCGCAGCCCCTGCACACGGATCGGTTCGCCGGGGTCCAGGACCATCTCGACGGCGCCCTCCTCCCCCGTGGCGACCACTTCCGCCCCGATGCGTTGCCACCGCTCGACAACCGCGGGCTTCGGGAATCCCCAGTGGTTGAGATAGCCGGCCGAGACCACCGCATGTCCGGGTGCTGACTCCCTGACCAGCGCGGCGGAAGACGAGGTGGCGCTGCCGTGATGGGGCACCACGACCGCGTCGGCGGCCAGCGACTCGGGATCCGCCATCAGCGCGCGCTCTCCGGCCGCCTCGACAT
>VYEH01000462.1 GCA_009843005.1 Pseudomonadota bacterium
GTTGGAGATCGACTCGCAGACGAAGCTGCTCGGCCGGCGTGAAATCGTGCGCCAGTCATTGGCGAATTCCCGGGCCATCCTGGTTCGCGACCTCCCGACGGCCATTACAGTCTCGAATCGATACGCGCCGGAGCACCTGATCGTGCAGATCGAGAATCCGCGGCGAATTCTCGATCAGGTCGTTGCCGCGGGCTCGGTATTTCTCGGTCCGTGGGCGCCGGAGACCGTCGGGGACTATTGCAGCGGAACGAATCACGTGTTGCCCACCTACGGCTATGCGCGCGCCTGCTCGGGGCTCGGGGTGCCGGATTTCCTGCGCACCATGACCGTCCAGACCCTGACGGAAGACGGGCTGCGAGCCGTGGGCCCCATCGCCGAACAACTCGCCGCGCTGGAGGGGCTGGATGCCCACGGACAGGCGGTCCGTAAGCGCTTGGAAGCACTGGCATGACGGCGGCTGCAAACAAGGACATCCTGAAACTGGCTCGACCGGACCTGAGGTCGCTGATTCCCTACACGCCCGGTCGTTACGAACCGGGCAGCGTCCGCCTTAACGCCAACGAGTCGCCTTACCGGGCTCCGGGCGATGCCACGGCGCGTGGCCTGAATCGCTATCCCCCACCGCGACCCGAAGCTCTGCAGAAGCGCCTTGCAGAGCAATACGGCGTGGCGCCGGAAGAACTTCTGGTGACACGCGGCAGCAGCGAGGCCATTGACGTGCTGATCCGGGCGTTCTGCGCGGCGCGCCGGGACTCGGTGATCGTCTGCCCGCCTACATTCGACATGTACAGACTGTATGCCGGCATCCAGGGCGCGGAGCTGATCGAGGTGCCGCTGCTCCGGGCTGACGATCCGTCGAAGGATTTCTCCCTCGATACCGCCAATGTGATCACCGCGCTGAATGACCGCACCAAGCTGGTTTTCATCTGCTCGCCGAACAATCCCACGGGGATTTCAATGAATCCGGAGAATGTGGAGGCGATCTGCAACGCCGCCCAAGGCCGGGCCCTCGTGGTAATCGACGAAGCCTACATGGAATTCTCTTCCGGCCCGGATTTCGAAGCGCTTCGCCAGCGATACGGCGCTGTACGGCTGCGCACGCTGTCAAAGTTCGTCTCATTGGCCGGCGTTCGTTGCGGAGCTCTCATCGCCACGCCCCGGCTGATCGAATTTCTCGGAAACGTATTGCCGCCCTACACTTTTCCCACGCCTTCCATCGAACTCGTTCTTAAGGCGCTTTCAAGAGATTCCCTGGGCGTTTCCGGCGAACGGATAACGGTCTTGCGCAGGGAACGCGCAAGATTGGCCAATGCGCTTGCGAAGGCGCCGGCAATCACAAGGGTCTGGCCGAGCGACGGCAATTTTCTTCTCGTTGAAACCGGCGATGCGAACATGTTCACCAAGTCCGCACGTCGATCGGGCATCCTGGTGCGAACGTTTCCCAGCCACACGGGCCTCAAGAATTGCGTGAGAATCACCGTTGGCCGGCCGGATCAGAACGACCTGCTGCTGGCCGCCGTCGCCACTGCGGGTTCACAAGCCGCCAGCGAGGTGAGGAACGATGCGTAAGGTCTTGTTTCTTGACCGGGACGGTACCCTCGTCGTCGAACCGGAGGACAAGCAGGTCGACGCCGTTTCCAAGGTTCGGTTGATGCCGGGCGTCATCCCGGCGCTGCTGCGGGCCCGGGAGGCCGGATTCGAATTCGTGATCGTCAGCAACCAGGATGGCATGGGCACATCCAGCTTTCCGATGAACGACTTCGAGCCAACTCAAGAATACATTCGTAACTTGTTCTTGTCTCAGGGAATAAAGTTCTCTGAAGAATTCTACTGCCCGCATTTTGCCGACGATGGCTGTACCTGCCGAAAACCACGGGCAGGACTGCTTGCGGATTTTCTGTCTGCCAATGACGTCGATCGGTCGCGCTCGGCGGTGATCGGCGATCGGGATACGGACCTGGAGTTGGCTGCAAATCTGGGGTTGCGTGGTTTCAAGGTCGCTGCGAACGGCGCGGAGGACGAGAGCTGGAGGGAGGTTATTCACCGAATACTGGATGATCCCCGCCGGGCGAACGTGACGCGCCGGACAAGGGAAACATCCATACTTGTCAGCGTGGACCTGGACAAGGAAGCCGACGCCGATGTGCGCACGGGCATCGGCTTTTTCGATCACATGCTCGAACAACTCGGCAAGCACGGCGGCTTCTCTCTGGAGGTCCGCTGTGAAGGCGATCTTGAAGTGGACGAGCACCACACTGTCGAAGACGTGGCGCTGACCCTGGGAGAGGCGTTGCGGCAGGCCCTCGGAAGCAAGATCGGAATACACCGCTACGGTTTCGTACTGCCCATGGACGAGTCCCAGGCGCGAGTCGCTGTCGACCTCGGCGGGCGTCCATACGCCGTGTTCAGGGGTACCTTCCCCCGCGAATCGGTTGGAGGCTTGCCCACCGAACTCGTTCCCCACTTTTTCCGCTCCCTTGCGGAGAAACTCGGCGCGGCGATTCACATCGACGTGGAAGGCGAGAACGCGCACCACATGGTGGAGGCCTGTTTCAAGGGCGTTGCCCGTAGTCTCAGGCAGGCGTTCCGCCGAGAGGGCGCGACCCTGCCCACCACCAAGGGCGTGTTGTGATGCCGGCCCCCGTCATCATAGCCAGCGGTGGCGCCAATCTGGCGTCGTTGCGGTTCGCCCTGCAGCGACTGGGCTGTGACGCACCGGTCACGGAAGATCACGGACTCATCGAGGCGGCCAGCCACGTCATACTTCCGGGCGTCGGCGCGGCTCGTGACGCCATGCACCGGCTTCGTGCCGCGGGTCTGGTGGACGTTATTCGCCGCCTGCGGCAACCCGTGCTGGGCATCTGCCTGGGACTGCAGCTTCTTTACACGGGTTCGGATGAAGACGACGCGGAATGTCTCGGCATTATCCCAGGACAGGCCCGCCGTTTCTCTCAGAGCGCCCGCCTGCCCGTTCCCCAAATGGGCTGGAACGCGGTGCGCAAGGTGGCCGAGACACCCTTGCTCGAGGGAATCGTTGGCGAAGGCTACGCCTATTTCATTCACAGCTACGCGCTTCCGGAGGGCCCCCAAACCTGCGGTGTGGCCGACTACGGGGGAGTCTTCTCCGCGATGGTCCAGCACGAAAACTTCTTTGCCACGCAATTTCACCCGGAGCGTTCGGCCCGTTTCGGCGCCGCCGTGCTTTCGAATTTCCTCAGGATCTGAGAAGACATGGACCTGCTTCCCGCGATCGATATCCGCGGCGGCCGCTGCGTACGGCTGCTGCAAGGAGACTTCGGGCAGGAAACACGGTATCCGGACGATCCCGTGGAACTTGCTCAACGGTATGCGGACCTGGGAGCGGACTGGTTGCACGTGGTGGATCTGGATGGTGCTGCGCAGGGCGCGCCCGAGAACCTGGAAGTCATACGGAAAATGGCGAGCGCCGCCAATCTGAAGATCCAGTTGGGCGGCGGCATTCGTTCCCGTGACGACCTGAACCGGGTTCTGGACGCGGTTGACCGGGCCGTCATCGGAAGTCTTGCAGTCGAGGCGCGCGAGCAGGTCACAAGTTGGCTGGAAGAACTGGGTCCGGACCGCCTGACGCTTGCCCTGGACGTGCGCGTGAATGAAGACGATATACCCATAATCGCGACCCACGGCTGGACCCGAGACTCCGCCGAAACGCTCTGGAACGCGCTGGAGGCCTACTCGGCTACCGCTCTGCGCCATGTGCTGTGCACGGACGTCGAGCGGGACGGTGCGCTGCAGGGCCCCAATCTCAGGTTGTACTCGACCTGCGGGCATCGTTTTCCCGCCATCAGCTTCCAGGCCTCCGGGGGCGTGCGCGACAGCCGCGACCTGAGCGACCTGGCGGCAACCAGTGTGGCCTACGCCATTTCGGGCAAGGCGCTGCTGGAGGGACGGATCACGGAAGAGGAGATACGGTCGTTCTTGCCAAACGGATAATCCCCTGCCTGGACGTCAGGGACGGTGTGGTCGTCAAGGGCGTTCAGTTCCGCAACCATCGCGTGATGGGCGACATCATCGAGCTGGCCCGACGTTACCGGGACGAAGGGGCGGACGAACTCGTGTTCTATGACATCACGGCCAGCCCGGATGGACGGACCGTCGACCGCAACTGGGTCTACCGGGTCGCGGAGGTGCTCGACATCCCCTTTTGCGTCGCCGGGGGCATCCGGAACCTCGCCGATGCCGAAACGGTCCTGAACCTGGGCGCCGCCCAGATATGCATCAATTCGCCGGCGCTGGAGAACCCCGATCTGATCGAAATCCTTGCCCGGCGCTTCGGCTCCCAATGCGTCGTGGTCGGGGTGGACAGCCTGGCGTTGGCGCGCCGCGCGTCCGGCGATGGCGGCGGTAGCAAGGGCGGCTCGACAGGCGGCGCCACCAGCAGTGACGTTGGCAGGCAGGACGGCGAGCCCCCCACAGATACGGATTACGTCGTTTACCAATACACCGGCGACCCGAACCGTAGCCGTACCAGCGGCCGGCGTACCCTGGGCTGGATAACCGAAGCGCAGGCACGCGGAGCCGGCGAAATCGTCCTGAACTGCATGAATCAGGACGGTGTTCGCAAAGGCTACGATATCGAGCAGCTCGCGCGTGTACGGGAGGTTTGCCAAGTCCCCCTGATTGCATCCGGAGGCGCGGGCGCCATGGAACACTTCAGGGAAGTTTTCGAACGCGCGGACGTGGATGGAGCGCTGGCCGCCAGCGTCTTTCACACGGCTGCCATACCCATACCCGACCTGAAGCGCTACCTGATCGGCGCCTCGATACCCATGCGGCCGCCAGAGGAGGAATAACCCGTGGCCGGACTCGATTTCCTGAACACGCTGGAAGGCATCATCCAGGATCGGCTGGACGATCCCCCGCCGGACAGTTATACCGCCCGAATCGCCGCAGGAGGCGAACTGCTGGCCGCCAAGAAACTCGCCGAGGAAGCCGCAGAGACTGCCCTGGCCGCCGTGGCGGAATCACCGGCCCGGCTCACCGAGGAATCGGCGGACCTGCTCTACCACTTGCTGGTATTGCTAAGAATGCGCGAACTGTCCCTCGAAACCGTGGTCGCCGAACTCGAAGGGCGCCATCGACCGGCGCCCTGATGGAGGCAGACGCGAATCGCCTTATTCGAACCCGGCTTCCACCGGCATCAGCGCGTTCCTGATGGCCGTTCCCCAGATCGAATTGCCAAGTTCGTTCAGGTGGAGCCCGTCTTCAACGTAGATTTCCGGCCTGAGCGAGCCGTCGGCGTTCAGCAGCGGGGTAGCCACATCGACGTAGTACACCAGCGGATCTTCGTTGGCGATAGCCCGGTAACCCGCGCTGACTTCCTGCGCCAGGGGCCAGACGTGCCAGCGAAGGATGCTGGGTTTGACGGATAGCACGTAGATTCGAGTGTCCGGCAGTTCCATGCGGACGCGATCGATGATCCGGCGCAACTGATCCAGGATGGTTTCGGTCGGGATCGGCTGGTTCATGCCGGTGTCGTTATCGCCCTCGTAGATCAGTATCGCCCGCGGCCGATGGATGATCGCAACCCGATCCAGGTAGTGCAGCACGTCGTTCATCACGCTGCCGCCGAAGCCTCGTGGAATGACCGTGAGGGGAGCCAGCGCTTCGGCTGCCTGGTCGTTCCAGCGAGCAATGCTGGAACTGCCTGTCAACACGATCGCGTCCGCCGGGGGCGGATTCTCCCGGTCCAGCGCTTCGAAACGACGGATGGCATCCTCGAACCGCTCCGGGTCAGGCAGTTCCTGCCCGTACACGGATATCCCGGCCACGATCCACAACAGTACGCACGAGCGCACCGCGACAGCCCGGACCAAGCCAGCGGCCGCACTGGATCTTCCCTTTCTTTCTGTCATATCGGCACCTGGGCTTCTGAGCACTGCGCCTGCTAGCGATATCGAGTCCGTCCCGATCAAATGACCACCTCGGCGGCGGGCTCCCTCAAATTGTAACGGGAACTCATGACGTACCCATAGGCCCCCGTGTTGGCGATCAGAAGCACATCCCCTTCACGGGTCTTCGGCAGGAGCCGGTCGGAGCCCAGCCGGTCGCCGGTTTCGCAGACCGGGCCCACGATGCTGACTACTTCGCTTGCCGGTTCCGCCAGCCGCGACAGATTGACGATCTCGTGATAGGCACCGTACAGGGCGGGACGCAGCAAGGAATTCATTCCCGTGCCCACGCCCACGTAGCGGATACCGCCCTTGCCCTTGGTCTGGGTGACGCAGGTCACCAGCGCACCCGCACCCGCGACAATGAATCGTCCGGGTTCCAGCCAGAGTTGAAGTTGCGGCGCCTGTTGCTTGACGCGCCCGATGGCGGCGTCAAGCTCGGACATGTCCAGCGGCGATTCTCCTGGCTTTTCCGGGATCCCCAGCCCGCCGCCAAGGTCGGCGTAGCTGGCGTGGGGGAAGAGCTCCAGCAGTCCAGCCAGGCAATTTCCAACCTGTTCCCAGTTACAGGGGTTGAAAATGCCGCTGCCCGTATGAGCATGCAGGCCCACGATGCGCGCACCCGCAACGTCGATGTATTTCGCAAACTCCTCCAGTTCGAACAGCGGGATTCCGAACTTGGAGTGCGCGCCCGCCGTGCGGACATGTTCATGGTGTCCCCGCCCTACCCCCGGATCGACGCGAACG
>VYEH01000410.1 GCA_009843005.1 Pseudomonadota bacterium
GTACGCCTCGCCTTCTCCCTGGAGATCCGCGTCTCGCCGACCCCCGCCTCCACGGCATCGAGCGCGACTTCCACTTCGTCGCCGATGTCGACCTCCAGATCCCCCTTGTCGTCGAGGAACTGGTTGGCCGGGATGACGGCCTCCGACTTCAGACCGGCGTTGACGATGACCACGTCCTGGTTTACGTCAACCACCGTTGCCTGAAGGATGGCGCCCTGTTTCATCTGCCGATTGGCAAGACTCTCCTCCAGCAATTCGGCAAAGGATTCACTCATGCATGTTCTTCCGCTTGCGCGGGCCTCCAATTCTACGCCGCCCCGTCCTGGTCCAGCGGTCATCCTGCTCCGCGCCCGCATCCAGGCCGGGCACTGGCAATAAATTAGAAATCCACCCAGTTTATACCTTCCAAAACCGGATGGGAGCGTGGCAATAATACGGAGACAAGACGGTGGAGTCCAGAACGCGAGCATCCTCGGCGGGCTTGAGAGGCGCAACCACGCGGTTGGCATCTCGCTCATCCCGCCGGGCAATGTCCTCCGAAAGGTCCGGCAGGCTAACATCAATACCCTTTTGGATCAACTGCTTATAACGCCTCCGGGCGCGTTCTTCAGGGCTGGCGGTGAGATAGACCTTCAATTCGGCTTCGGGGAAAACCACCGTGCCCATGTCACGCCCGTCGGCGATGAGTCCGGGTGGCCTGGCGAAGTCCCGCTGCCGTACCCAGAGGGCCTTGCGAACCTCTGGAATCACGGCGATTCGGGACGCCATGGCGCCGCACTCCTCCGTCCGCAGCAGCGCCGTGACGTCTTCCCCGTCCAGGTACGCCGCTTCCGGGTCCAGGGCAGGTGAAAACTCGACCTGCATGCGCGATGCGGCCGCCGCCAATGCCTGCGGATCGTTCAAACCAAACCCTTCACGGCCTGCCTTGAGCGCGACCGAACGGTACAGCGCGCCACTGTCCAGCAGGCGCCAGCCGAGCCCGGCCGCCAGGGAGCGGCTGATCGCCCCCTTTCCCGATCCAGTCGGTCCATCGATGGCAACCACCGGGACACCGTTGACCGTCATGCGTATTTCCCGACAGTCGTGGTTTCAATAGCAATTCCACAACCGGCCGCGATGCGCTCGAAGTCCGGAAACGACGTGGAAACCTGGTCGGTGCCCAGTATCTCGATGCGTTCCCGGGCCGCGGCGGCAGCAATTGCAAAGGCCATAGCAATTCGGTGATCGCCCTGGGAATCCAACCTTCCACCGTGCAAATCACCGCCTTCGATGACCAGTCCATCCGTGTTTTCGACAACATCGATGCCCAATCTCCGGAGTCCGTCGGCCATGACACCGAGGCGGTCGCTTTCCTTGTAACGCAATTCCCCCGCGCCGCGAATTACGGTCCTGCCCCTGGCGCAGGCAGCGGCGATGAACAGGATGGGAAACTCGTCAATGGCGAGCGGCACCCATGCGGGGGGGACTTCGATTCCTCGAAGGTCGCTCTTCGTGACCCATAGATCGGCAACGGGCTCACCCCCGAGGATTTTTCGCGACCGGGTTTCCACGCGGCCTCCCATGGCTTCCACGATGCCGAGGAGTCCGCTACGGGTGGGATTCACGCCGACGTTCCGGATCAGGAGTCCCCGAGGCGCCGCGAGCAGTCCGGCGACCATGAGGAAGGCCGCTGAGGAGAAATCTCCGGGAATCACCGTGTCGATCGGTTCGAGCCGCTCCGGCGCGCGCACGGATACGACCTCGTTGAGCCTGGATTCCACGGTAACGCCCATGGACCTCAGCAATCGTTCCGTATGGTCGCGGCTGCGGCCCGGCGAGCGAATGACGGTCCGGCCGCGGGCGCGCAGACCCGCCAGCAGCAAGGCGGACTTGAGCTGCGCGCTGGCCACGGGCAGGGCGTAATCGACCGCCTGCAACGGGTATCGCCCCACGATGCGGATCGGGGCTGTACCCGACCGGGTCTCAACCCCGGCCCCCATGGCGCGAAGCGGCTTGGCGACGCGTTCCATTGGGCGCTTGCGCAAGGATTCATCGCCCGTGAGTTCACTGGCGAACGGTTGAGAGGCCAACAGTCCAGCCAGCAACCGCATCCCGGTCCCGGAATTTCCCAGGTCCAACGGTCTCCCGGAGGCTTGCAGCCCGTCCAGACCGACGCCCCGCACGCGCAGGTCGCCGTCTTGCGCTTCGAGTTCCACACCCAGGGCACGCAGCGCCGTCACGGTCGCGAGGCAATCGTCTCCAGGGAGAAATCCCCTGGCGGTACTGGTTCCCTCCGCGAGTGCGCTCAGCAGCGCGGTGCGGTGAGAGATCGACTTGTCGCCCGGCACCTGAACTTCGCCGCTCACCTCTTGAGTCGGGTGCACGACGAATGCCTGCCGTACGGCACTCACGGAATCAGCTTGCATAATTGACCAACGAGTGTCGCTAAAACCCGGAATCCCGACGAGGATACCGCTAGAGAACGGCCTTGGGATAGGAGCCGAGTACCCGGAAAAGGTTAGCGTGGGACTCGACCTGCGCAAGCGCCTTGTGCACGCCTTCGTCCTCCGCGTGGCCCTCGATATCTACAAAGAACACGTAGTCCCACCTGCGGCGCCGCGACGGACGCGACTCGATACGCGTCATGCTGATGCCTCCCTGGGCAAGGGGGTCCAGCAGATTATGGAGCACGCCCGCGCCCCTGGTGCCGGCAGAGGAGATGAGTAACGAAGTCTTGTCGTGACCGCTCGGCGGAAAGAGCCTGGGGCCGATGACCAGGAACCGCGTGGTGTTGTCCGCGTAGTCCTCGATATCGGGTATGACGATGTTCAGGCCATAGACCTCCGCCGCCACCTCCCCGGCGATGGCCGCCGTGCCGTCTTCGTCCCGGGCGCGCCGGGCGGCCGCCGCGTTGCTCGATACCGGAATCGTCTCCACGTTCGGCAACGACTGCGCGAGCCAGGCGCGGCACTGGGCCAGGGACTGCGGGTGCGAACAGATGCGCTCGATCTTGCGCACGTTATCCATTCGCCCCATCAGGTGCTGGTGAATCCGCAATTCGATCTCGCCGCAAATCTTCAGCGGCGAACTCAGAAACATGTCCAGGGTATGGGTCACGGTACCCTCTGATGAATTCTCCACCGGCACCACGCCGAAATCGGCGGTCCCGCCCTCGACCTCCCGGAATACTTCGTCGATCGTCGGCAGGGACAGCGCCCTCACCGAGTGCCCGAACTGTTTGAGCACCGCCGATTGGGTAAAGGTCCCTTCCGGTCCCAGAAAGGCAACCTTCAAGGGCTCTTCCTGGGCGAGGCACGCCGACATGATTTCGCGGAATACGCGAACCATTTCCTCGTTTCCGAGCGGACCCTCGTTTCGCCTTACCACCTCGCGCAGGACATGGGCCTCACGCTCCGGCCGATAGTATTCCGCCGAACGCGAGAATCCCTTGGCTTCGCCAACCTCGCGCGCGATAGTCGCCCGTTCCGAAATCAGCGACTGGATTCCGGCATCGATCTCGTCGATCCGGCTGCGCAGTTCTTCCAGCGCGGGATCGCCGCCGGCAGCGGACTGGTCATTCATGTCGCATCTCTGTCATATGCGTTGAACGCGGAACAGGGCAAGCCCTGGCGGTTGCTAGTGCTCGACAAGCAACCGGGCGCAGAGTATGCCATCGATGGAAGCGATGCGCTCCATTGTCGCCTTGCTGACGGGCTCGTCCACATCGATGAGGGTGTAGGCCAGTTCGCCCCGCGAGACGTTCAGAAGATCGGCAATGTTGATACTCGCTTCCGCCAGAGCGATGGAAATCTGCCCAACCATTGCCGGCACGTTCGCATTGGCGATGGCCAGTCGGTGTGGGCGTCGCCTGGGCAGAAGAGCATCCGGAAAATTCACGGATGCTCGAATCTCCCCATGCTCAAGATATAGCTTGAGGTTTTCCGCCACCATCACGGCACAGTTGGCCTCCGCCTCCGTTGTGGAAGCACCCAGGTGGGGCAGGCATACGACACGAGGCTGTCCCATGAGTGCTGCAGTCGGAAAGTCGGTGACATAGGCTCCGATGCGTCCGCCCTGAACCAGATCCAGCACGGCGGTGTCATCCACCACACCCTGGCGAGAAAAATTCAGCACGATGGCGCCGGGTGGAAGCAGTTCCAGGCGCGTGCGATTCACCAGTGCCCGGGTATCGCCATTCAGCGGCACGTGGGGACTGATCACGTCCGCGCGCTCGAAGATTTCGTCCAGCTGGTTGGCTTGCTGGACTCCGGAAGAGAGTTGCCACGCCCGACGAACCGTTACCTTGGGATCGTAACCCACCACCCGCATGCCCAGAGCCAACCCGGCATTGGCGACCTCCACACCGATGGCGCCGAGACCGATAACACCCAGCGTTCGGCTGGGAAGTTCGAACCCGGTGAATTGCTTCTTGCCGGCTTCCACCGCCGAGTTGATTTGCACGTTGTCGCCAGAGAGACCGCGCACGTAGTCCCTGGCAGCCGGTAGGTTACGGGCAACCATGAGCAGCGAGCCCACAACCAGTTCCTTCACCGCGTTGGCATTGGCGCCTGGAGCGTTAAATACCGGAATGCCGTGTCGGCTCAGGGAATCAACCGGAATATTATTGACGCCGGCGCCGGCACGAGCCACGGCGAACAGTGAATCCGGCAGCGCAAGGTCATGAAGATTGTGCGAGCGCAGCATGATCGCATTGGGATCGGACACGTCGGGACCCACCTCGTAGTGCTCCGCGGGCAGTCGGCGCAGTCCTTCTTCGGCAAGCTTGTTGAACGTCAGTACTCTGAATCTGTTCATTGACTCTTCCATCTCTCCGGTGAGAGCGCCCCTAGCCGTGCCGGGCTTCGAAGTCCGACATGAATTCGATCAGCGCATCCACGCCCGCTTCGGGCAGGGCGTTGTAAATGCTCGCCCGCATGCCCCCTACCAGCCGGTGTCCCTTCAGGTTGGCGAGGCCCGCCTCGGCCGACTGCTTGAGAAACAGCGCGTCCAGGTTCGTGTCGGCCAGGGTGAACGGGATGTTCATCCAGGACCTGCAGGCGGGGTCCACGGGGTTGTCGAAAAAGTCGCTACCGTCGATGGCCGCATAGAGCTTGCTCGCTTTGCGGTGATTGCGCTCGGCCATTGCGTCGAGGCCGCCCTGTGCCCTGACCCACTCCAACACCAGGCCAGCCACGTACCATGTGAATGTCGGCGGCGTGTTTGACATGGAGTCCGTATCCGCCATGGCCCGATAGTTGACGACAGTCGGTGTTTCCGGCCGCGCCTGGCCAAGCAGGTCTTCGCGAACGATGACCACGGTGACTCCCGGCGGACCGACATTTTTCTGGGCGCCGGCGTAAATCACCCCGTAGCAGTCCACGTCCACCGGGCGGGACAACAGTGTCGACGACATGTCGGCAATGATCGGAGCGTCGGAGACATCGGGCGTCTCGTGAAACTCCACACCTACAACGGTCTCGTTGGAGACCAGGTGAAGATACCGGGCATCGTCCGACACGCGCCACGTCGCCGGATCGGGAATACTGGTGAAGTTGCCGTCGCGCCCGGTGGCGGCCTCGTTGGCATGCAGGTACCGCCGCGCCTCGCCGACTGCCTTGACACCCCAGTTTCCGGTGGTGACATAGTCTGCGGTGTCGTTCGGCCCTGCAAGATTCAACGGTACGGCGGCGAATTGCATCGTGGCGCCGCCCTGCAGGAACAGAACCCGGTAGTTGTCCGGAATCCCGAGCAATTCACGAAGAGCATCGACGGACCTTTCGGCAAGCGCGATGAATTCCTTGCCGCGATGACTGACTTCCATCACCGACATGCCCGTTCCGCGCCAGTTGAGCAGTTCGTCCCGGGCGCGTTCGAGAACGCTTGTCGGAAGCGTGGCCGGACCCGGGGAGAAGTTGTAGATGCGTTCCATGACCTGCACTCGACCTGCGCCAGCGCGCGTTACTCCGCCGGAAGTGACTCCTGCAGGCTTTCGATGCGTTCCATACCGACCAGGCGGGCGTCTTCATCCAGCCGTATCAGGCGCACGCCCTGGGCGATTCGGCCGAGAACCGAGATCTCCGAGACCGTCGTGCGCACGAGCGTGCCGCCGGAACTGATGAACATGATTTCGTCGTCGTCGCCTACCTGGAGCGCGCCAACCGCGGGACCGTTGCGTTCCGAGGTCTGGATGGCGATGTTGCCCTGTCCGCCGCGCTTTTGAACCGGAAAAGCGTCAACAGCCGTGCGCTTTCCGTAACCGTTTTCTGTTGCCACGAGCACCAACTCATGATCCGGTATGCACAATTCGATCACCGCGTCGTCGTCTCCGCCGAGCCTGATGCCGCGAACGCCGGCGGCAGTGCGGCCCATTGGCCGAACGTCGGATTCCCGGAACCGGATAGCCTTGCCGGAGCGCGAGAAAAGCATGATGTCCTTGTTCCCATCGGTGATACCGGCACCAATCAGGTGATCGCTTTCGCGTAGCCCGACAGCAATGATTCCAGGGGCGAGCGGCCGTGAAAAGGCGCTCAGGGGCGTCTTCTTGACCGTGCCCCGACTCGTGGCGAAAAACACGTACCGGTCGTCCTCGAACTCGCTGATGGGCAAGACGGTGTTGATCCGTTCGTCCTGTTCCAGCGGCAGCAGGTTCACGATGGGCCGGCCCCGGGCGCCCGGGCTTGCCTGGGG
>VYEH01000273.1 GCA_009843005.1 Pseudomonadota bacterium
CTTCTCGCCCAGGGACTGCGCCATGAGTTTGAGCCGGGCCAGTTCAAACAGGGTTCGGGCGGGCGCCGGCAACAACCCGAAGCGGTTGATGAACTCGACCTGGAGGTCCCGCAGGTCGGCCGCGGATTTGGCGCTGGCGATGCGCTTGTACTGGACCAGCCGCATGTGGACATCCGGCATGTAGTCGTCCGGAATCAGCGCCGGCAGGCCGATTTCGACTTCGGTCGGGGGCGTCAGCGGGTCTTCCAGGTTCGGTTCCAGTCCCTGGCGCAGCGAGGTGACGGCCCGGCCCAGCAGTTCGTTGTAGAGCGCAAAGCCGATCGCCTGGATCTGGCCGCTCTGGTCTTCTCCCAGCAGTTCGCCGGCGCCGCGGATTTCCAGGTCGTGGGTCGCCAGCGTGAAACCGGATCCCAGTTCCTCCAATGCCTCAATGGCTTCCAGCCGTTTCGCCGCGTCGGCCGTCAGCGCGCGCGCCGGCGGCGCGATCAGGTACGCGTAGGCCTGGTGGTGGGAGCGGCCCACCCGGCCCCGGATCTGGTGCAGTTGCGCAAGCCCCAGGCGGTCGGCCCGGTTGATGATGATGGTGTTGGCGGTGGGAATGTCGATGCCGCTTTCGATGATCGTCGTACAGACCAGCACGTTGAAGCGGCGATGGTAGAAGTCGAGCATGACGCCCTCCAGCGTCCGCTCCGGCATCTGGCCGTGGGCGACGCGGATGTCGGCCTCGGGCAGCAGACGCTCGAGGTTCGCCGCCACGGAGTCGATATCCTTGACCCGGTTGTGCACGAAGTAGACCTGGCCGCCGCGGCGCAGCTCCCGGAGCACGGCCTCGCGGACGGACTGGCGGTTCCACTGACCCACGAAGGTCTTGACCGAGAGCCGGGCCTCCGGTGGCGTGCCGATCAGCGACAGATCCCGGAGGTTTCCCAGCGCCATGTTCAGCGTCCTCGGGATGGGGGTTGCCGTGAGCGTCAGCAGATCCACTTCCGTTCGCAGGCGCTTGAGCCGTTCCTTCTGGCGCACGCCGAAGCGGTGTTCCTCGTCCACGATCACCAGCCCGAGCCGCTTGAACCGAATATCGCCCGACAGGAGCCTGTGCGTGCCGATCACGATGTCCACGGTGCCGTCCACCAGCCCGGCGGTCACCTCGCGCACGCCTTTGGTGCTTCTGAAGCGCGACAGCAGTTCCACCCGAACGGGCCAGGCGCCGAACCGGTCCGTAAATGTGCGGTGGTGTTGCTGGGCAAGCAGCGTGGTGGGCGCCAGCAGCGCGGTCTGGTAGCCGGCCTGGGCCGCGACAAAGGCAGCCCGTAGCGCCACCTCCGTCTTGCCGAATCCCACGTCCCCGCAGATCACCCGATCCATGGGTTTGTCGCTCGTCAGGTCTTCGATAACATCGTCGATGGCCTTGAGCTGGTCGTCGGTTTCCCGGAACGGAAACTCCAGGGTGAAGCGCTGGTACATGTCATCGGTCAAGCCGAACGCAACCCCGCGCCGCGCAGCCCGCCTGGCGTAGAGCTCCAGCAGTTCCGCGGCCGTATCGCGCGCCTGCTTCGCCGCCTTGCGCTTGGCCTTGAGCCACTGGTCCGAGCCCAGGCGGTGCAGCGGCGCCTGTTCCGGCGACGCGCCTGTGTAGCGGCTGATCAGGTGCAGGCTGTGTACCGGGACATAGAGCTTGTCCGAGTCCGCGTATTCCAGCATCAGGAATTCGGTCAGCGTCCCGTCCACTTCGAGGTTCTTGAGTCCCCGGTAGCGGCCGATGCCGTACTCTTCGTGCACCACGGGAGCGCCGACGCGCAGGTGGGTCAGGTCGCGGATGATGGCTTCGGGGTCCCGCGGCGGGCGCCGCCGACGGCTGCGCTGCCTGGGCCGGTCCAGTCCCAGTTGTTCGGCGGTCACCACGCGCAGGGCCCGGTCCGGCAGGATCAGGCCCGCATCCAGTTCGCCGACGCCGACGGCCAGGGGAGAGTCGCCTTCAAGGAATTCCCGCCAACTGTCCACAGGCGCCGGCTTGTAGCCCCGGCCTGCCAGGAGGTCCTTCACCACTTCGCGGCGGCCTGGCGATGAAGCGACGACGAGTGTTCTCGACGCGTGTTCGGGATCCAGCCAGCGCGCGATCGGGTCCAGGTCTTGGGCTATAGCCGGGTTCAGGGGATGTCGGGTTCCGGCATTGACATCGCCGTCCCCGGCGCCTTTCTCGATTTCACGGGCGGCCAGTTCCAGTTGCGGGAAAGCCGCGATGCGTTCGAGGATCTCCTCTGGCTCCCAGAAGGCAAGCTCCGGTTCCAGGATGGGCCGTTCCGGATCGCCATGAAGCTGCTCGTATCGCTCCCGGATCAGGTCCGCTCCCGCTTCGAGTCCCTCCCGCGCCCGCTCCATCAACACGATCAGCGTATCGGCCGGCAGATAGTCCGCCAGCGACTCGGTCGAGTCGAAGAACAGCGGCAGGTAGTACTCGATCCCCGCGGGCAACTGCGCATCGGAAATGTCCCGGTAGATCAGGGCGCGGGCCGGCTCGCCAGGCACGTGTTCCCGGAACCGCCGCCTGAAACCGCGGATATCCCCGGCATCGAACGGAAACTCCCGCGCCGGGAGGATGCGGACCTCCTGCGTGTCTCCCGTGCTCAGCTGGGTATGCGGATCGAAGAGACGCAGGTTCTCGATTTCGTCGTCGAAAAGATCGATGCGCACCGGGCACTCCGCCCCGGTCGGGAAGACGTCGATGAGCGAGCCCCTGACGGCGAAGTCTCCTGGATCGAGTACCTGCTCGACACGCAGGTAACCCTGACTGACGAACCTTTCCCTCAGCGCCCCGGCATCAAGCCGGTCGCCCGCCTTCAACATCAACGACCGGCTGGTGATGAAGTCCGGCGGCGGCAGCCGGTTCAGCAGCGCCTGGGCGTTGACGACGAACGCTTCCCGGCCTCAGGCGACAAGGTGGTAGAGCACCGACAGCCGTTCGGCAAGCAGTTCCGGCGGCGGCGAGAATGCGTCATAGGGAAGCGTTTCATAGTCGCAGAAGCGCCGCAGGCGCACTTCCGGGGAGAAGAACCCGAACTCGTGCTCGACCGTATCGGCAGCCGACGCGGATTCGGTGACGATGCATATGGATCCCCGGTACTGGCCCAGGGCCTGGCTTGCCGCAAGACTCTGGGCGGAGCCATATAGCTGCCCCCAGCGCACCGTTCGCGCCGCCCCGGACCGTTCGTCCGGCAACCTCAAATTCGGGAAAATCCCACTCAAGAAAGCGGCCCCCGCGCCCGCGAAAAGGCGGAATTATCACACGTTGAGCGAGAAGGAGAATGTTCCAGATTCACCCCAGCGAACAAACGTGCGCACAACCCGTGCCGGTTACACTTCGAGTTCCTCCACCATTCGTCGCGCCGCCACGGCCCGCACACGCTTCGCGAGCGGATAGGAGTCCGGCCCGGCATGGACGATAACGACCTCGTCGAGGTTCAGGTCGTGCAGGGCCGAGCGTATGGATGGCGTGACCTTCGGCGCGGTTGTGCGCTTGATTTCGATGCCGACGCGGGACCCGGGGATCAACAGGTCGATTTCTGCACCGGTGTGCGCCTTCCAGAAGTAGACTCGATCATCGCTCAGGCCGAGTTGGTCGATTATGGTCTCGAGTATGAGGCCTTCCCACGATGCGCCGCATTTTGGGTGCGATTCGAGCAATTCCCTGCTGTCGATGTAAAGCAGTGCGTGCAGCACGCCCGTGTCCCGCAGGTACACCTTTGGTGCCTTCACCTGACGTTTGGCGATATTGGCATGCCAGGGTTGCAGTTGTCGCACGACCAGGGCGCCGCTGAGAATATCGAGGTACCGGCGAACCGTGGTGTCGGCCACGCCGAACGAGCGGGCGAACTCCGAAGAGTTCCAGGTCTGCCCGTGCCAGTGCGCGAGCATGGCCCAGAAGCGGCGTAGCGTCGGACCGGGAACCTGCACTCCCAGTTGGGGCAGGTCGCGTTCCAGGAAGGTGCGTACGAAGTTCTCAAGCCAGAGGAACGCATCGGAACTTGTTCGGGCCTGCCAACTCGACGGAAAGCCTCCGCGCAGCCAGCGCCGGTCGATACGGTCCGGGCCGATCTCACCGAGGCTCAGGCCGCCAAGCCGATGGTAATGGATACGGCCGGCCAGCGATTCCGAAGACTGCCGCAGCAGATCGGGCGATGCGCTGCCGAGCACAAGAAATCGCGCCGGGAGCGGGCGGCGGTCTGCCAGCACCCGTAGAGTGGGGAACAGGTTCGGTTGCCGCTGCACCTCGTCGATGACGACGAGTCCATCCAGGCTGCCAAGAGCGAGCTCCGGATCCTCGCTCAGGCGATTGAGGTCCGCGGCGCGCTCGAGATCGAGGCGATGAACGACGCCACCGCGAGCATTCGCCACCATCCCGGCCAATGTGGTCTTGCCGATCTGGCGCGGTCCAAGGATGGCGACGACCGGGTAGTCCTGCAAGCGATGCAGAATTGACTCTACGTGCTGTGGCCGGGGGATCATGGCGGCGAACTTTACCATGAAATCTCGGCGGTGATCGCCGATATTTCACATCCATCCGTTCTCCCAGGATTGGAGGGCGGCGTTGACGCCCGCAGCGTGATCGGTTGTACTTCCACGCAGTTCCACCATGCTTGATCCGCGTTTCGAAAACCTGAGCGACGCCGAACTGGTCGAGATCTGTAACAGCGGTCGCCGGCGCGACGCGATCGAGGCATTCGATTCGCTATATCGGCGGCATCGTGACTACGTGACGCGTGTGGCGTTGCGCTATTCTTCTGATCGCGACGTTGCTGCGGACGCGCTTCAGGATACCTTTCTCTACCTGCTAAAGAAATTTCCACCGAGTGGCGCGGGATTGATTCTGACCGCGCGCTTGCGTTCGTTCCTATACCCGGTCGCCCGAAATCTGACGCTGACGGCGCTCAGGCAAACGCGCCGACGCGAACAGAACGTGGACCTTGAACCGGACCAGTTGCCCGATCCGCGCACCGTCGATCCCCAGTACGAAAACCTGGCCAAGGCAATGCAAGGCCTGTCGGCGCGCCACCGGGAAGTTCTGCTGCTGCGATACGTTGACGGCATGCGATTGAACGAAATTGCCGAAGCCCTGGACGTGCCGCCCGGGACGGTCAAGTCGCGTCTTCACTTTGCCATACGTGAACTCCGGGTAAAGCTGAAAATCGTCTAGAAAATTTTTTTGAACCTTTTTGCCTGTTCGAGCGCTTAACCCATAAGGAATGAAGATGAGCACCGAATCCGAATCCATCGATCTGCCTGGCGACATCGTCGAGGGGCTCCGGCGTCTGGACAAGTCCGTGGCGGTGCTGACGCCGGCCGTGGACCGACGCGTGGCCAACGCAGCCGCGGCGCATTTCGAACATCGTCCGGACACGGTGCGCCCGAAGAAGAGACGCTGGGCGGTGGCCGGCACGCTGGCGGCGAGCCTGGCGGTCGGCGTCTTTCTCGTGCGTACGCAGACCGACATGGAGCCGGCCATGTTGGCCAACGACATCGACGGGTCCGGCGTCGTCGATATCCTGGATGCGTTCGCGTTGGCGCGGATGAGCGACGGAGCGGCGTCGCAGGCGCAGATCGACGCGCTCATCGGGGACATCGTGGCGCTCAACGGGACTTCGCCATGAGCCGAACTCTCGCGACGGTCCTTTTCGGCGCCAGTCTGATCGGCGCGGTGGTGACGGCATTACCCCAATCCGTGGAGACGGACACTCGATTTACGACACTCGATGTCTACCTCGAATCCACCGAACCGCTTGCCGCCTGGCAGTTCGAGCTGCGCGAAGCCTCGGGTCGAATGCGGGTTGTGGGTGTGGAGAATGGAGAAACCGCTGCGTTCGGCGAGGCGCCCTACTACGATCTCGCGGCAGTCAGCCAGGGCACCGCGGACCGAATCATCGTGGCGGATTACTCCATGCGGCAGGATGTCGAACTGCCGACGGGACGAAACCGCCTTGCAACAATTCACATGCAAATCGAAGGAAACGCCGAACCCGTTTACGTGCTGAACCTCATGGCCGCGGGCGGCGCGAACGGCGAGCCGATTCAGGCAACTATTGATTTTGACACCCCATAACGGAGCGTGCGGGTATGAAAGTACGAACATTGGAGCAATTGTTGAACGTCGTGTTTCCCGGCTGCATCGCCTCGATCTTGTTCGCCGCATGCTCGTCCATGCCGGACACGCCATCCGGAGAGACCGGGTCACTTCCCCCACCGGAGCCAGTTGCTACAGGGGAAAGCGCCGCCAGATCGCCCGTGATTCTGGAGGAAGCCGTATCGCGGCCGCGGGCGCAGCCGACGGCGGGTGCTGGGGTTGCAGCAAATCGCTCGGGCGCAATCGGAGTGGCTGCGATCGAAGAAGTCTTCGTTGGCGAACGAATTAGAGTTGTCCAAGATCCGTTACCGGTAGAGGCGCAAGCCGGAGAAGAGTTGTGGATCATCGCGACCCCGACTCAGACCGATCAGGCGATCGATGCGGACGATGACACAATGCCCGGCACCGGCGCGATGCTGGCCTCCTTCCTGCCGGACGAAGATGAGGCCGCATACCAGTCTGAAATCCCCCTGCCGCTCAAACACACCGACGTGCAGGCACGGAT
>VYEH01000313.1:0-1430 GCA_009843005.1 Pseudomonadota bacterium
CTGGCGCTGGGCTCGGCGGTGGCCGGGCGGTACGCGGGACGCGTCACCCGCCCGGTGCTGGTCTACGGCCTTCTCGAGGCCGGGATCGCCCTGTCGGCGCTGGCGGTGCCGCTGCTGCTGCTGGCGGCCCGGGCGCTCTACGCGTCGATACTGGGCGGGCAACCGGCGCCGCCGGACGCGTCCGCCATCGGCCAGCCGATTTTCTACCTGCTCGTGGCGTTCGTGGTGCTCGCCGTTCCCACGAGCTTCATGGGGGCAACGCTGCCGCTGCTGATCCGCTATGCGGTGCGGACCGACGCCGAAGTGGGGCCGAGAGTGGCGCTGCTCTATGCCATCAACACGGCCGGGGCGGTCTGCGGCACGGTGATCGCGGCCTTCGTGCTGCTGCCGGCGCTCGGGCTGAACCGCACCGTCTGGGTGGGCGTGGCCGTCAATGCGCTGGTCTTCGTCATCGCGGCGGCGCTGGCGCGGGGGCGGCGCGACAGCGCGCCGACTGACGAGACGATTGCCTCGGCCGGGCCGCCGGGATTCGCCGAAGCCTGCATACGGCCCTTGTTCCGTAGCTCGGCGCCGGTCCGGGAGAGGCTCACGGCCGTGTTCCAGGCCCAGCCGGCCTGGATGCTGCCGCTCATGCTGGTCTCCGGCGCCACCGCCTTTCTCTACGAGGTGCTCTGGACCCGGATGCTGGCCCACGTCATGGGGGGCAGTATCTACGCCTTCGCCACGATGCTGGCGGCGTTCCTCACCGGCATCGCGCTCGGCGGCGGCCTGGCGGGCAAGGTGGCCGAGCGCCGCGAACGGGCCGCGGTGGCATTCGCGTTCACCCAGGCGGCGGTCGGCGTGCTCTCCGTGGGCGTCTACGCCTGGATGGGGCCGCTGATTCCCGACGCGCAGACCACGTGGACGCTGACGCTGTTCGCCGTGGCGGTGATGCTGCCGGCGACGATCTTCATCGGCGCCACCCTGCCCCTGTCGGTGCGCGTGCTGGCGCGCGACGAGAGCGAGGCAACGGCCGGCACGGCGCGCATCTACGCCTGGAACACGGTGGGCGCCATCGTCGGCTCGGTGCTGGCGGGATTCGTGCTCATACCGGGTCTCGGGTTCGAGGGCTCGATCCGCTTCGCGGTGGGCGTCAACTTCTTCCTGGCGCTGTGGGCGGCGGCCTGCGTCGCGAGGCCGAGGCCGATTCCCGTGGGGGTCGCGTGCGCCGGCCTGGCCGCGGTGCTGACGATCTACAGCCCGGCCCGGCCCCAGGTGGTGTCCAGTACCGGATTCGACCTCAACTATGCGTCCCCCCCGAGGGAATTCCACTACGCGGTCGGGCGCTCCTCCACCGTGATGGCCCTGGCCTCCGGTACCTATTATTACCTGCGCACCAACGGCCTTCCCGAAGCCTCCGTCGCGGTCAGGGGCATATCGCCCACGCTGGA
>VYEH01000313.1:1440-6541 GCA_009843005.1 Pseudomonadota bacterium
CCAGAAATGGCTGGCGGCGCTGCCCATCGTTGGACGCCCCGACACCCGCGACATGCTCGTGGTCGGCTTTGGCGGCGGCGTGGCGCTGGAGGGCGTGCCGGCCACCGTGGCGAGCGTCGACGTGGTCGAACTGGAACCTGAAGTGATCGAGGCGAACCGGCTGCTCTCCGGCCTGCGCGACGCCGATCCGCTGGCGGACCCCCGGGTCAACATCGCGATCAACGACGCCCGCAACGCACTCAAGCTGACCCGCAAGTCCTACGACGCCATCGTCTCCCAGCCCTCCCATCCGTGGACCGCCGGCGCGTCGCACCTGTTCACCCGCGAATTCGCGGCCGACGTCAGGAGCCACCTTAATGACGGCGGCGTCTTCCTGCAGTGGATGAACTCCGAATTCGTGGACGAGGCCCTGCTGCGGACCCTGGCGGCGACGCTGTTGGCGGAGTTCGAGTACGTCAGACTCTACCACCCCTGGTCACGCGTGCTGATGTTCCTGGCCTCCGACGCGCCGCTGGACGTGGAGCTCGGGATTGCCCGCACCGGCCGGCCGATCATTGAAGACGTGCCGCATTTCAGCCGCATGGGCATCTACGGGGTCGAGGACCTGCTGGCCTCCCTGGCCATCGACGAACAGGGCATGCTCTCCTTCGCCCGCCGCGCCGAACTCAGCACCGACGACAACAACCTCATGGCGACCCGCAGCCGCGCCCGGGCGGACGGATTGACGACCGAGGATCTGCAGACGTTGTTCGAACCGTACGATCCCTTGCTGAGAGCGGGAAGCTGGGTCCACACCCAGTTGGCCGGCATTGACTACGGATACCTCGCGCGGCGGCTGATAATGACGGGGCAGACTTCCCGGGGAACGGCGCTTGCGGCGGTGATTCCGGACTTTTCCAGGCAGTTCGAGGTTTACGGGCTGTTGTTCGAAGCCACCGAGCAAGGCGACCAGGCGCCCGAGGCCTACGCCAACGCGCTCAGGGCCAACCCGCTTAACTTGCAGGCGCGCTACATCAGCGTCAGGGGGCATCTCGATGCGCTGAGCCGCGGCGAGGCGCCGGAGGACATCCAGGCGATCGCCGCGCAGCTCGAAGGCGCTCCGGCGGCCGTGATCCGGGGGCTGGCCTACGAAGCCGAGGCCGACTGGGCGTCGCTGACGGCGCTCGACGGGGAACTGGCCCAAAGCGCCGTGACCGACGCCTGGTATCCCGAAGTGGTCCGCCTGCGCGCGGCCTGGCGCGTCAACACGACCGAAGACCGGGTGCGCCTCGCGGCGGAGGCGCTGGCGCTCATCGAGCAGATACTGCCTTTTGCGACCAGCGAGAATCTCCACCGGATGCGGGCCATGAGCGCCGTGACGCTCGGCGACCCCGACCGGCTGGTGGAATCCTCCGCCTACCTGGCAAGCTCCACCAACACCTACCTGACCGCGGAGGCCAACCAGGGAAACAGGCTCACGGCCGAGGAACTTCAGGAGACACGCCGCAACCTGACGCTGCTCGTCGACACCCTCGGCGTCGACCTGGACACCGCGGACCCGCATCGCCTGTCGACGGTGCTCGAAACCGCCAACGGCCTCATTCAGTACATCGACGACTATCCGCTTGAGTGACGGGCGGCGGGCGGCCGCTTTCCTCCTCCTCAGGGGGCGTCAACTAAAAACGCCCTATCACGGATCGAGTCCACGACATGGAAACGGCCGTCCCCCCAGGCGATGCCGACGCTGAAGGTGTTTGTGCTTTCCAGAGCCAGGTCCGCCGAAGCATCTCGCTGCCCGTCGGCGCCGTACGCGAAAATCTTGTCGGCGATGTAGTCGGTGACATGGAACCGGCCGTCGACCCAGGCGATGCCGTGGGGGCCGCGATCGGCGGCGTCCAGATCGAAGGCCGCAGACGCTGCCCGCTGCCCGTCGGCACCGAACGCAAACACCTTGCGCCCGGAGAGGTCGACGACATGGAACCGGCCGTCGGCCCAGGCGATGCCCCTGGCCACAGCGTTGTCGGCGTCCAGGGCCAAGTCCGCCGACGCTGCCCGCTGCCCGTCGGCGCCGTAGGCGTACACCTTGTCGTCGATGTGGTCGGTGACGTAGAAACGGGCGCCGTCCCAGGCGATCCCCCGGGGCGAGGTATTCTCGGCGTCCAGGGCGAAGTCCCCCGAAGTATTCCGCTTCCAGTCGGCGCCGTACGCATACACCCTGTCGCTGTTGTCGTCGACGATGTAGAACAGGTCGCCGGCCCGGACGACGCCCCTGGCCCAGCCGTTGTCCTCGCCCAGGCGGAAGCTCGTCGGCTCCTTCACGGCGAGGGTGAACGTGAGCGTGGCGGCGTCGCCGTCGGTGTCGGCGCCCGAGTAGGTCATGTCGTAGTTCGCGATCACGGTGGGCGTGCCGGTGAGCTGGCGCTCCACGGGGTCGAAGCTCAATCCCGGCACCTCCGGAGACAGGCTGTACGTCAGCGCGCCGTCGCCGCCGCTCGCCTCAGGAAACGTCAACGCCTCGATGGGCTCGCCGGCGGGGACGGAGAGGTCCTCCAGACTGGTTCCGGCCGGGAACTCAGGCTCCGCGGCGTCGGCGACGACCCCGGCCGGCGTTCGCGCGACCGAGCCCGACGCCACGGCCCCGCCGGCGACTTCGCAACCCGCGGGGCTGCGGCACGTGTAACGGTAGCCGTGCCTCTCGGCGTAGTCGCCGTCGCCCAGTGTGAGGCTCGCGGTGGCGGAGAGGCTGAGGATCGCGTCGCCGGCCGCGTAGACGGTCTGCCCGCCGGCGGGCGGAACCACGGGGGCGGGATACACGAAGACCTTGTCCTCGTCGGCGTCCACCGCGCGGAACCGGCCGTCGGCCCAGACGAGGCCGTCGGACTGGCTGTTGCCCTCGCGCAGGTCGAAGTCGTACTCCGCCTCCCGGACTCCGCCGGCGCCGTACGCGTATACCTTGCCGTCGGTACCGTCGGCCACGTAGAACCGGCCGCCGGCATACGCCAGGCCCGAAGGAAAGCCGTTGCCGTCGAGCAGGTCGAAGTCTGCCTCGGCGTCGCGCTGCCCGTCCGTGCCGTAGGCGAATACCTTGTCGGCGCTGTTGTCCGCCACGTAAAACCGCCGATCCGCCCAGACGATGCCCTCGGGGCGGGTGTTTTCGGCGTCGAGATCGAAGTCCGCATCCGCCAGGCGCTGCCCGCTGTAGGCATACGCGTACACCTTGCGGTCACCCAGATCCACCACGTGGAAGGAGTCTCCGGACCAGGCGATGCCCGTGGGACTGCCGTTGTCCCCGTCCAGGTCGAAGTCCTGCGAGGGTTGGCGGCGGAACTCCGGGGGCACGTACGCATACCCTTCGACGCCGTAGGCGAACACCTTGTCGGCGGTGCGGTCCACCACGTGCAGACGTCCGTCGGACCACGCGATGCCTTCCGGCCTGCCGTTGGCCGCGTCCAGGTCGAAGCTCGGCGCCACGCCTTCGTCGTCCATGTCCTGCGGTACGTTGAGGAAACCGGGTGTGGTGGCGGCGGGAGCGTAGATCATGCCGAAGCCGGTTGTTGTGGGGGTGGTTCCAAAGGCGCCTGCTGTGGCGGTGGTGCCGATGGCGCCTGCTGTGGCGGTGGTGCCGATGGCGCTTGCCGTGGTGGTGGTGCCGATAGCGCCTGCTGTGGTGGTCGTGCCGCCTGCACCTAGCCGCCCGGTGGCGGCCTCGAGGCTCGAACCCGGCGTCCCCGGAGGCAGGTTTCGGGTCGGCGCGCCGACGGCGCCGGCCAGCGCTGACTGGGTCAGCCCGTCAATCGAGATTGCGATCGAGTCCGCAGTCGCAATCGAGGAAGAGGTAGAGGTCGCGGTCCCGATCGAGGTCGCGGCCGCCGAGAGGTTGCTCCAGTACCCCGCCGGGGCCGCCACGATGTTCATCACCTGCAAGGGGTGGTCTGCCGTCACCGTCAGCCGCCACCTGCCCAGGCCCGGCGCGCCCAGCTGGCCCGTCAGGCCCGCGCCGCCCGCCTCGATCTGCGTCGCGTCCAGCGTCCGCGCGGCGCCGGCCGGCAACGTCAGCGTCACCTCGCCCCCCGAGGCCGCCGCCCCGCCGTCGTCCAGCCCGGCGATCGTCACCGCCGCCGCCGTATCGCCCGTGTTGATCAGTCGCAGCCGGCTCGCCTGCACGGCATCGGCGGCGGGGTTGAACACCGGCACGTCGTAGCGGTATTGGCCCGCCTGCGCCGCCGTGGCGCGCACCGTCTCGTTCATCGCGCTCAGCGTGCCGTCGGCGGCGCGCACGAAGGCCAGCGGCACGATGTCCAGGTCCGTCTCGATCACCAGCCGCGCATCGCCCGCGGCCGCGCCGATGCCGCCGTCCAGACCCCTGGCGGCGTTGCCGGACTGCAGCTCCGCGGCGGTGAACTCCGCCGCCGCCGAGGCGTCCAGCGTGAAAGTGGCCGGGCCCGAACGCACGCCGGCATCGTCGATGGCGTAGATCGACACCGTCCCGGACTCCGCAGCGCTGTTGACGATCCGCAGCACACCCTCCGGCTCGCCCGATGCACCCGGCGGCGCCAGCAGCGGCACCGCGTAGCGCTGCGCGAGCGCCCCGCCGCACAACAGCACGAGCCCGGCGAGCACTGCGGTCAGGCGAACGAGGTTCCGTGAGGGAATGGGTGCGATCATCTTGTTGTCTCCGATTGCCTTCAAGCTGCCCGGCCGGGCATGGCGTTTGACCGAGAGTGTACTACGACCGGCAACCTGCTTCGGGCTTCTTCAGCAATTTTTGTGACGGATGTCCGGACCCACGCGGAACGGTCCCCACGCGGCGGTCGAGCCGATAGTCAACCGCCGAATCCCGGCAATTCGTCGAGTTTCTGGCATTGCCCAGCGGCCAGTGCATGGCTACGATGGAAGCCTCACCCACTGTGCGAGGCGCCAGACAGGGCCGAAGGAACCACCGCAATGACCCCGGAGTCTTACACGATCATCGCAGTCGGCATCGCCCTGGCGGGGCTGATCCTGAACGGTCAGCGCTTGATCGCCGAGTTGCGCAGGGACCTGAAGGTACTGCGCAGGGACCTCACCGCCCTCGGCGAACGCATCGCCCGGCTCGAAGGCTTCATGGAGGGCATCCGCGACG
>VYEH01000404.1:0-515 GCA_009843005.1 Pseudomonadota bacterium
ACTCCCACATGCGTTCCCGGCGCAACGTGACCTTGCAGCCGACCGGGAAACCGGCCCGGATCTTGAATGATGCGACCGAGACCCGCGCCTTGCAGATGACCGGCTGTTGCCCGGCGATCTTCTTCAGGTCCGCGACCGCGAAATCCAGAACCTTCTTGTCCGCCACCGCCTCGCCGACGCCCATGTTCAGCGTGATCTTGGAAAACCTGGGAACCGCCATCGGGTTGCCGATCCGCAACTGCTCCATCAGCCTGGGAGCGGCCTCGTTTCGGTAGATGTCCTGCAGTCTGGCCATCTCAGACGTCCAGTACTTCGTTGTTGGACTTGAAGTAACGCACCTTTCGACCGTCCTCGAGCCTGCGGAATCCCACCCGGTCGCCGCGCTGGGTGACGGGGTTGAAGACCATCACGTTGGATATGTCCAGGGGCATCTCCTTCTCGATGATGCCGCCCGCGACGCCGGCGTTCGGATTCGGTTTCTGGTGCTTGCGCGCGATGTTGACGTTCTCGACCAC
>VYEH01000404.1:525-6086 GCA_009843005.1 Pseudomonadota bacterium
CGATGACCTCGTCGCCTTGTCTGATCTTTGCCGCCATATCGTTCGTCCGCCGCCCGGGCTCACAGTACTTCGGGGGCCAGGGAAATGATCTTCATGAACTTGCTGGTCCTCAGTTCCCGCGTGCCCGGCCCGAAAATACGCGTGCCGATGGGTTCGTGCCGGGCGTTGAGCAACACCGCGGCATTGGAGTCGAAACGAATGGCCGAACCGTCCGAACGGCGCACGCCGTGGCTGGTGCGCACCACGACGGCGTTGTACATCTCGCCCTTCCTGACCCTGCCTCTCGGAATCGCGTCCTTGATCGTGACCTTGATGATGTCGCCGATCCGGGCGTAGCGGCGCCTGGAACCGCCGAGCACCTTTATGCACATCAACCGGCGCGCGCCGCTGTTGTCCGCCGCCGACAGGATGGTCTGTGCCTGTATCATTGCGGTGCTCCGTTACTGCCGAACACTTCCACCACCCGCCACGATTTACGCTTCGACAGCGGCCGGCACTCAGTGATCGCGACGCGATCGCCGAGCTGGCAGGCGTTGTCCTCGTCGTGCGCCATCACCCTGGAAGTCCGCCGGATGTACTTGCCGTAGACCGGGTGCTTGACGACCCGCTCGATGGACACCGAAACGGTCTTGTCCGCTCCGTTGCTCACTACGCGCCCGAAAACCTTGCGCACGGTCTTCCGCTCGGGCGCCGCCTCGGCCACGGGCTCAACCGCCTGCTCTGCCGCCGCCTCTGCCTCAGCCTCCGCCGCCTGTTCCGTTTCGGATTCCACTGCAATCTCGTTCACTTCGTTTTCGGTCATGATGCGCTCTCGGCATTTTCAAGCTCGCGGAGAACCGTCTTCACCCGAGCGATATCCCTGCGTACAAGGCCCTTCTGGTGCGAGCGCGCACCCTGTCCGGTGGCTACCTGCATGCGCAGGTCGAACTGCTCCCGCCGGAGCCGGACCAGCTCTTCCATCAGTTCGTCGGCCGACATGGCCCTCAGAGCGCTAGCCTTCATATTCGTCCTACAGCGACTGCCGGCTCACGAACCGCGTGGCCACCGGCAGTTTTGCCGCCGCCCGCCTGAACGCGCCCCTGGCTATTTCCTCGGAAACGCCGGACATCTCGTAAAGCACGCGGCCCGGCTGAACCAGCGCGACCCAGTACTCCACGTTGCCCTTGCCCTTGCCCTGACGCACTTCCAGCGGCTTCTTGGTAATCGGCTTGTCGGGAAAGATCCGGATCCAGATCTTGCCGCCCCGTTTGACGTGCCGGGTCATCGCCCGGCGCGCCGCCTCGATCTGCCTGGAGGTGATGCGGCCCCGCCCCATGGCCTTCAGGCCGAATTCTCCGAAGCTGACGGAATTGCCGCGCTGCGCCAGTCCACGGTTGCGGCCCTTGTGCATCTTGCGATATTTCGTACGTTTCGGTTGCAGCATGTCGCGTCTCTGCCAGTTTCGTCAGCGCCTTCGACGACCGTTACGGCCTGGATCTGGGATCCCTCCCGTCTCCGCCCTCGTCGCCGGACTCGAATACTTCGCCCCGGAACACCCAGACCTTCACGCCGATCACGCCGTAGGTCGTTCTCGCCTCCGCGAGGCCGTAGTCGATGTCGGCGCGGAGGGTGTGCAGCGGCACGCGGCCTTCCCGATACCATTCCGAACGCGCGATTTCCGCGCCGTTGAGCCGCCCGGACACCTTCACCTTGATACCCTCGGCGCCGATTCGCATGGTGTTGGTCACGGCGCGCCGCATGGCCCGGCGGAACTGGACCCGCCGTTCAAGTTGCTGCGCCACACCCTCGGCGACCAGTTGGGCGTCCATCTCCGGCTTGCGGATTTCGGCGATATTCAGCCGAACGTCGTGCAATGCCATGCCCAGCAACTCGGCCACCTGCACGCGCAGCCTTTCGATATCCTCGCCCTTCTTGCCGATCACGATGCCCGGCCGCGCCGTGTGAATGGTGATGTTGGCCCGCTTTGCCGGCCGCTCGATGTGAATCCGGCTCACCGACGCATCCTTGAGCTTGCGCTTGAGGAAATCGCGGACCTGGTGGTCCTGCTGCACATACTCCGGGAAGGTCTGCGAATCGGCGAACCACTTCGACGCCCACTCCGAGGTGATGCCCAGGCGAATACCGATCGGATGTACTTTCTGTCCCATAGTCGTTACTCGTCGGCGACCTCGATGGTGATGTGGCTGTTGAGCTTGCGAATCCGGTTGCCCCGGCCCTTGGCGCGCGCGCGGTACCGCCGGTAGGCGGGCGCCATCCCCACATCCACCGTGGTGACCATCAGTTCATCGATATCCGCCCCATGGTTGTGCTCGGCGTTGGCGATGGCCGATTCCAGGACCTTGCCGAGCAGGTGCGCCGCTTTCTTCGGGCTGTAGTGAAGAATATTCAGCGCCTCCGCCACCGGCAGCCCGCGGATCTGGTCGGCCACCAGCCGGCACTTCTGCGGCGAGATTCGCGCGTATCGAAGTTTTGCGGAAGTCTCCATGGGAATCTGCCCTTACCTGGCCTTGCGGTCGCCGGAGTGGCCCTTGAACGTACGGGTCATGGCGAACTCGCCGAGCTTGTGCCCGACCATGTTCTCCGAAATCAGGACCGGCACGTGCACGCGTCCGTTGTGCACGGCGATGGTGAGCCCCACCATGTCCGGAATGACCATGGATCGGCGCGACCAGGTCTTGATGGGCCGGCGATCGTTGTTCCTCGCCGCAACCTCCACCTTGCGCAGCAGGTGAGTGTCCACGAACGGGCCTTTCTTGATTGAACGGGGCATGGTCGACTACTCGTTTACTTCCTTCGCTTGCGCCGCCGTACGATCATGTCGTCGGTTCGCTTGTTGTTGCGTGTCTTGTAACCCTTGGTGGGCACGCCCCACGGCGTGACCGGATGCCGGCCGCCCGAGGTCCGTCCCTCGCCGCCGCCGTGCGGGTGGTCGACCGGGTTCATGACCACACCCCTCACGGTGGGCCGGATCCCGCGCCAGCGTTTGGCGCCGGCCTTGCCCAGCTTGCTCAGGTTGTGCTCGTAGTTGCCCACTTCGCCGATGGTGGCGCGGCAGTTCACGTGGACCCTGCGAATCTCCCCCGAACGCAGCCTCAGGGTCGCGTAGCGGCCTTCGCGGGCGATAATCTGCACCGAAGCGCCGGCGCTGCGGGCAATCTGCCCTCCCTTGCCGGCCTTCATTTCCACGCAGTGGACCTGGGTGCCCACCGGAATGTTCTTCAGCGGCAGCGCGTTGCCGGGCTTGATCGGCGCATCGGAGCCCGACTGGATCGGGTCGCCGGCGTGACACCGCCTGGGCGCCAGAATGTACCGGCGATCGCCGTCCCGGTAGAGGACCAGCGCCAGGTACGCGCTTCGATTCGGGTCGTACTCGATCCGCTCCACGCGGCCGGGCACGCCATCCTTGTCGCGCTTGAAATCCACGACACGATAGTGGCGCTTGTGGCCGCCGCCCCGGTGCCGCGTGGTGATGCGGCCCTTGTTGTTGCGCCCGCCCGTATTGGACTTCGGCCGCAGCAGGGGCGCGTGGGGTTTGCCCTTGTGCAGGTCGCTGCGCACGGAACGCACGACGAAGCGCCGGCCCGGCGAGGTTGGGTTCGCTCTGCGTACTGCCATGCTGGCGCCCTGCTACTCCACGCCCATGAAATCGATGTCGTGCCCGGGCTGAAGGCGCACGTAGGCCTTCTTCCAGTCGGCCCGCCGCCCACGGGACGGTCCACGCCGTTTGGCCTTTCCGGGTACGTTGACCGCGGTCACCCTGTCCACCTTCACGTCGAACAGCAGTTCCACGGCCTGGCGAATTTCCTTGCGGGTGGCATCGGGACGCACCTTGAAAACCACCTGGCGATTGGCATCCGCCGCGATGGTGGACTTTTCGGAGATATGCGGGCCGACGATCACTGTCATCAACCGCTCCCGGAACATCGCGCTGGCCTGCATTCCCTTTGTCCTCCCGGAGCGCCAGTCAGGCGAGCCTCGACTCGATCATCCTGGCCGCGGCGACGGTCATGACGACGCTGTCATGAGCGATTAGGCTCACCGGATCCACCGTGCGGGCTTCCTGAACATCTACATAGGGCAGGTTTCTGGACGCCAGGTACAGGTTCCGGTCGATGCTCTCCACGACGATGAGGGTGTCGTACAGTTCCAGTTCGTCGAGCCTGGCCACCAGTTCCCTGGTTTTCGGCTCGCTGACGGCGAATTCATCCAGGATCACCAGCCGCTCCTCGCGGATCAACTCCGAGAGCACGCATCGCACGGCGCCCCGATACATCTTGCGGTTGACCTTGTGGGCGAAAGACCTGGGCCGGGCCGGAAACGCTCGCCCGCCGCCGACGCGAAGCGGGCTGCGGATCGTGCCTGCCCTTGCCCGTCCCGTGCCCTTCTGCCGCCACGGCTTGGCGCCGCCGCCGCGGACCTGGGAGCGGTTCTTCTGGGCCTTGGTGCCGCCCCGCCCGCCGGCCAGGTAGGCGGTGACGACCTGATGCACGAGCGGACCGTTGAACTGCGCCGCGAACGCGGAATCGGCCAGCTCCACGCTGCCGCCGCCTGCAAGCTCCAGTTTCATTGCGATTCTCCGGATGCAGGCGCCTTGGTGGCGGGACGGATGATCACGCGCCCGCCTGCGGCGCCGGGCACTCCGCCCCGGACCAGCAGCAGATTGCGTTCGGCATCGACCCTGATCACTTCGGCGTTGGCCACGGTGCTGCTGACATTCCCCATGTGCCCGGCCATCTTCTTGCCCTTGAATACGCGGCCCGGGGTCTGGTTCTGGCCGATGGAACCCGGCGCCCTGTGTGCCAGCGAGTTGCCGTGCGTGGTGTCCTGGGTGCGGAAATTGTGCCGCTTGACGGTGCCCGCAAAACCCTTGCCCTTGGAGGTTCCGACCACGTCCACCCGCTGTCCGGCGCTGAATACGTCCACACCCAGTTCGGAGCCGGCGTCCAGGCCCTCACCTTCGTCGTCTTCGAGACGAAACTCCCACAGACCGTCTCCCGGCTCGACGCCGGCGCTCTGGAAATGCCCCAGCTGGGGTTTGGGGATACGCGCAGGCGCAGTGCTGCCGACGGTGACCTGAATGGCCCTGTAACCGTTGCGGCCGTCGCTTCTGAGCTGCGCCACCCGGTTGGGCGCAGCCTCGATGACGGTGACCGGGATGGATTCACCGTCCTCCGTAAAGACGCGCGTCATACCGCACTTGCGGCCCACCAGACCGATTGGCATCGTTACTGTCCTCTATCCGCGCCATCCGAACCGTTGTCGGTGCGGCGCTTCAGCCAGCACCTGTCCAGCGGCGCTGGCAACCACGAGTTGCTGCGGTGCAAAACCGCAGCGAACTCTGAATCCCGTTGATCAATCCTGGCGGATGAGCCCGCCGGCGAACTCCATTTGCCCAAAACGGCCCGACGATGCGCGCATTGGCTTCTCGCCCCACCGCGCCCGACATAACCGGGAGCAACCCGTAATTATAGGATAGTTATTTCCTAAAACTCAATTCCAAAATCGCTTTTTCGACCGTTGCGTACGCGCTCCCGGCAACGGCTACCGAGAACGGGTTAACT
>VYEH01000404.1:6096-6443 GCA_009843005.1 Pseudomonadota bacterium
TAGTGCAACCGGATCTGCACATCCACGCCCGCGGGCAATTCGAGCTTCATCAAAGCGTCCACCGTCTTGTCGGTGGGATCGACGATGTCCATCAACCGCTTGTGAGTCGGCAACTCGTATTGATCGCGGGCGTTCTTGTTCACGTGCGGGGAGATCAGCACCGTGAAGCGCTCGATCTTGGTCGGCAACGGCACCGGGCCCTTGACCGTGGCGCCGGTGCGCTTCGCCGTCTCGACGATTTCGCGCGCGGAACGGTCGATCAACTTGTGATCGAATGCCTTCAGCCGAATTCGAATGTTCTGATTGGTAGCCATTGCTTTTCCTCTGTGATCTCGTGCTTCGTGCGA
>VYEH01000318.1:0-901 GCA_009843005.1 Pseudomonadota bacterium
GACCGGGCCGGCACAAGCCAGCGGGGCCTGTATGGCGACGTGGTCGAGGAGATCGATTGGAGTGTGGGGGAGATCGTCGCGGCCCTGGAACGTATTGGGCTGGCCGAGAATACGTTGGTTATCTTCACCAGCGACAACGGCCCCTGGGGCTGGGCCGGACTCAACGGCGGATCAGCCGGACTGCTACGCGGAAAGAAAGGCAGCCCGTGGGAAGGTGGATTCCGGGGGCCCGCCATCGTCTGGATGCCCGGCACGGTGCCGGCCAACGTCACCTCGGACGCGCTCGGGACCACGATGGACCTGTTGCCGACGTTCCTGAACATGGCCGGAGCGGACGCGAGCGGTTATTCGAGCCTGGACGGCATCGATATCACCGAAACATTCTTGGAGATTCGTGCCGTACGCGACCGGGTCATCTACTATCGGCAGGAAGATTTTGTGGCCTACAGGCACGGCGCCTGGAAGCTCTTCGTCAACAATCCGAATCCCTGGTCGGACGAATTCCAGGACAGTGACCTGCCGCTGCTCTACAACCTTGAAGTCGACCCGTCCGAAGCGTTCAATGTCGCGGAGGACAACCCTGAAGTGGTGGCGCGGATCACGGCGCTCGCCGCCGCCCACGAGGATTCCGTAGAACGAGTCCCGTCCCAACTCATCGGGATATTGCCCGAATTCCAGGAGGAATACGATCGCTACCACAACAATCAGTAGCCGCGACAGTCGGTAGCTGCGGCCGTGACCGGGGCGAAAGTCGGGAAGGAAATCCCTACCGAGTCGTCGTGCTGACAAATTGACCGTGGCGCCATATGCTTTTGTGCCTCGCGGCGCGCTCGGAATACACCATTGGGAGCGCAAAACTCGTGAATTGACACAGAAAAGACTGTGGAATGGCCCCGGTGCC
>VYEH01000318.1:911-6371 GCA_009843005.1 Pseudomonadota bacterium
ACGGCGCGGTACCCCAAGATGCGGAGCAACCGATAATGCGTAACTTGTTGGTTTCAGCCCTTGTCCTGCCACTGTCTTTTGCTGGAGGGTCAGGAGCCCAGGAGCCACCCGGCTCCCAAGTGTCTCCTGCCTCGCACCAAGTGCAATTCCGGACCGAGGACACCCTGGATTGGCGGGAGCTACTGGCAAAACTCCATTCCGACTTTGACGTCGAGATCAGGATACGCGACTCTTCGCCGCGGTTGTCGGTACATTTGGCGAGGGAGACTGAGAGCAACGGCCACGGTCTTCTGGGCTTGACATGGCAGCATCGCGAGATCGCCAACCTCGAACTCATTGAGTTGGGAGAAAGGTTTTTCGTCATAGCGAATGCTACGGGTCAAGTGCATTCGAAAGCTCCCCTTGGGCGCTGGCACCTTGAAGAAGAAGGCTCCCTTTCAGATTTTCATTTCTACTCCGGTCCCGCAGTCGGTGCTTTAATCACCAATGTCGATGTTAACGCGGGTCCGTAACCAAGCGGGACCCCGCAACGCTGGGATGCCTTCCGATACCAAAACCCGTGGTCACCTCGCGTTGATCGCAGCCTACGCAACGGTGGGCATTCCGACTTTGGCAGTCGGCGGTGTGCTTTCCGGTACCATCCATGTTCAAGACGTGGAACCTCTGCTCAACGCGGTGTGGTTGATTGTCGGCCCCATTGCGGGGCTTGTTTTCGGGTATTACTTCAGCGCCACCCGACAGTAAGCAAACCTTGCCGATATGGCTTGCCGACCTCTGCGGTACCGGGGAAGGGATGCCGACGCGATAGCGACTGAAATGTCAGAGGATCGGACGTACACTGATCCGCATACAGCGCTCGCGGACAGGAATTACGGGTACTTACCATGGGTGAACGACAATATGTACGGGCTGGATGGTTTGTAATGCAGGTTCCTGTTGTCGTGATCCTGTCGGTTTTCATAGCCTTGCTCGCCCTGAACCCCGCCTGGGGGCAATCCCCGGATGTTCCCGACCGCCACAACATCCTCTGGCTCGTCGCCGAGGACCTGAGTCCCTACCTCGCCTCGTTCGGGGACCCGACCGTTTCGACGCCCAACCTCGACCGCCTCGCGGCCGAGGGCGTGCGCTTCACCAACGTGTACTCGGTCTCAGGCGTCTGCTCCCCGAGCCGGGCCGCGCTGGCTACGGGGATGTATCCCACCAGCATCGGCGCGCACCACATGCGCACCACCTACCAGCAACCCGAAGCCAGGGAAATGGGCATTATCGACTACGAGGTCGTTCCGCCGCCCCACGTCAGAATGGTCAGCGAGATCATGCGCGAGCATGGCTACTACGCGAGCAACAATTCCAAGGAGGACTACCAGTTTCACCCGTCGTTGATGGCCTGGGATGAGACCAGCCTGTTCGCGCACTGGCGCAATCGGCCCGAAGGCAAGCCGTTCTTCTCGATATTCAACTTCGGCGTGACGCACGAGGGCCAGATCTGGAACCAGGCCACGACATGGAACCTCCGCTACGGCCGGGACGTGTTTCCTCCGGACAGGAACCAGGAGCTGGTGTGGATACCCTTCCCTCCGGGCGTGGAAAAGGAGTTGTATATTCCCGCGGACCTCCAGGTCCCCGTGCCCCCCTACCTGCCGGACACGCCGCCCGTCATCAAGGACATCCGCCGGATGTACTCCAATATTGTGGAGATGGACCGCTACGTCGGCGTCGTGCTGAACCAGTTGGAAGAAGACGGAATGTTCGACGAAACCATCATCGTCTGGTACACCGACCACGGCGGTCCGCTGCCGCGCCAGAAGCGATTGCTGTACGACTCGGGCCTGCACGTGCCGATGATCGTTCGCTATCCCGGCCGGGAGCGCGCCGGCGAGGTGGACGACCGGCTGATCAGTTTCGTCGATTTCGCTCCGACGCTGCTGTCGCAGGCGGGCATTCAGCCTCCCGATTACATGCAGGGCAGGGCATTCGACGGCAAATTCGCGGAGGAGGGCGAACGCCCCTACATCTTCGCCGCAGCCGACCGCTTCGACGGCCACTACGATACGATCCGGGCGGCGCGGGACAAGCGGTACAAGTACCTGAGAAATTTTCAGCCCGAGCGCGGCTACTACCTGCCCCTGGACTATCGGGAACAGATGGCGACCACGCAGGAGCTGTTGCGGCTGAGGGATGCCGGTGAGCTGAACGAAATCCAGTCACAGTGGTTTCGCTCGTCCAAACCCGAAGAGGAATTGTTCGATACCTGGACCGATCCGCATGAGTTGAACAACATAGCCGACGACCCGGTCCATGCGGAACGACTGGCCGAAGTCCGCCAGGCCCTGCAGGAATGGATGGACGATGCCGGCGACATGGGCTTTATTCCCGAGACTGACTTGATCGAGCAGTTTTGGCCCGGAAGTCAGCAACCGGGCACGGCCGACCCGACGGTCGCAAGCGGCGGCGCGGACGTGACGATCTCCAGCGCCACGGAAGGCGCCTCAATCGGGTATCGGCGCCACGGTGAAGCGGTACCCTGGTCAGGCTGGCATCTGTACTCTGGACCACTGCGCCTCGAGCCAGGCGAGCGAATCGAAGTAGTGGCCCATCGCCTCGGCTATACCCCCAGCGAGACAGTGACCTACACGCATCGTTGAGCGCCCCACCGCCGTGTTGTTTGCGGGCCACACAAATGTGCATACGAATGCAAGCATGAATACGTATGCAGGCTACACGCTGGCGGGACTCTTGAGCCTATAATTCGCGAGATACCTCATCACGGCATAACATCGGGAGTGCGAAATGGCGCGAAGCAAGAGGTCGAAGGCTCGAAAGACGTTCAGGCGGGAGGATTTCCCACTCAGATTCAGTCCGCTTTCACTGGCGGTGGCAACGGCCGTGGGCTCGATGGCCGGGCACGTCATGGCGCAGGAATCCGAGGACGCGGAGGCGGCAGAGGACGAGCAGGTTATCGAAGAGGTGGTCGTGACGGGGTTCCGACAGAGCCTTCAGAACGCCATGGAACTGAAACGAGACAACGACCTGATCGTCGAGGCCATCTCCGCCGAAGACATCGGCAAGCTTCCCGACAACAGTATCGCCGAAGCACTGACGCGCCTTACCGGCCTCGCAGGACAGCGCCTGAACGGCCGCCAACAGGTCATCAGCATTCGCGGCTTGGCGCCCGACTTCTCCACCGCGCTCCTGAACGGCCGCCAGCAAGTGAGCGCCGGCGACAACCGCGGCGTGGAATTCGACCAGTATCCGTCGGAGTTGCTTCAGGCTGTCGTGGTCTACAAGACACCGGAGGCAGGATTGACCGGTCAGGGACTTGCCGGCACCGTGGACATGCGCACCATCAGCCCGCTTGAGTACGGCGAGCAGACCATCGCGTTCAACGTGCGCAACGAGTGGACCGATTTTGACTTGCGCCACCCCGACGTCGACGACAGCGGTCTGCGTTACAGCGCCTCCTATACCGATCAATCGGAGGATGGCACGCTGGGCTGGGCGCTTGGCTTTTCCAGTATTGCCTCCCCGGGGCAACGCGAAGTCATTGATCTCTGGGCTTACAACAATTTCCCGGGCGCTGACAATGCACGTCTTGTGACCGGCGGAAACGCCTTTTCGAAGTCCGGTTCATTGGAGCGAACCGGCGTCATGGGTGTCCTGGAATACCAGCCCAATGACAGTATTTCTTCCACCATTGATGTTTACACATCGAGCTTCCAGGAAAGGACGCTTGTGCGGCAGATCGGGATGCCGCTGTTTCCTGCATGGTTCGGAACGACGTTGAGCAGTCACCAGACAACGGACGGTTTGATCACGAGCGGAACGTACGAGAATGTCAAGGCTGTGCTCAGCCATAACCTGGAAGAGCGCGATGCCGACATGTGGGCGGCCGGCTGGAACCTGGAAACGGACATCAGCGACGCATGGACCGCGACCGTTGACGTGAGCCATTCCACGATCGACCGTCAGGATGTCATTCTTGGGCTCAATTCAGGGACCGGTCCGAACGGGCAGGGAGCGCTGGATACGATCAGATTCGACGTGGGCTCGGGCGCACCGAATTTTTCCTCTGTGCTCGACTACTCGGCTGCGGGGACTACCGTTCTGACCAGTCCGGCGGGATGGGGCGCGTGGGGTTCCGGCATCCCGGGCGGCCAGGTCGGGTACGACAACCGGCCATCCATCGATGACGAGTTGACCCAGATCCGGCTGAGCGCCGAGCGCTACATGGATGGCGCGATCAGCAGCATGGAAGTTGGAGTGCAGTTGGACAGCCGCACGAAATCCAGAATCAACAGTGACGAGGGATTTCTGGCCCTCGCCAACGGCGAACTCAGTCAGGATTTCTCTTCCACGGGAGCGGTCACGATTCCGTTCGGTCTTCCCGCGATCGCCACTTTCGATCCCATAGCCATGTGGGAAGCGGGAACCTATCGCCGCGTGGATAACTTCCACGGCGGCGTGCTTTCCGGCGATTGGTCTGTAGACGAGGACATCTCCCTCGCCTACATTCAGTTCGGTATAGACACGGAACTCGGAAATACGCCGGTGACGGGTAACTTTGGCGTTCAGGTAGTGCAAACGGACCAGAGTTCGACAGGCTCGAGTGCAAACAACGGGCAGGCGCTTTCGGCTGAAGCAGCCCGACTTCGAACGGTTACAGGTGGTGCGAGCTACACGGACTACTTGCCGAGCCTGAATCTGAACTTCCTGGTTGCCGACGGGCAGTTCGTCCGCCTCGGGTTGGCGCGTACGCTGGCCCGCGCACGGATGGACGAATTGCGGGCGAGCCGCTCGGTCAGCTTCAATGCCAGCCTTGCGAACTCCACAGACCCGGCGAATTCGCCTTGGGGCGGAAGCGGGGGTAATCCCAACCTCGAGCCTTGGAGGGCCGATTCGATCGACCTGGCCTACGAGTGGTATTTCCCGGATGGGCTGGGTTACTTCGCGGTGGCGGCGTTCTACAAGGATCTGCTCAATTACATCTACAATTTGCCGGTACTTCAGGACTTCTCCGAGTTTCCCACCGGTGACGTGATGCCGGCATTGACGTCCGGTTTCGTTAACCGTCCGGCGAACGGCGACGGCGGCGTGCTTTCGGGCTACGAACTTTCGCTGCAGTTGGCTGGCGACCTCATCGCGCCAGAACTGGCTCCATTCGGCGCCGTGCTCAATGCTTCGTTCACTGACAGCGAAATCGAGCGTGGCACCGGAGACCCGTCCACGCCGCTGCCGGGACTTTCCGATACCGTGTACAACATCACCCTGTACTATGAACAGGGTGGCTTCTCGGCACGTGTGAGCCAGAACTACCGGTCGGACTTCCTCGGCGAGGTGCAGGGTTTCGGTTCAAGCCGCACGCTGCGCTTCATCACCGAAGAGACTCTGGTCGACGCGCAGGTGAGCTACTCCTTCCCCGAAGGCGCAACCCTGGGTGGCCTGACGTTGTACCTGCAAGGC
>VYEH01000390.1 GCA_009843005.1 Pseudomonadota bacterium
GTGCTTCGCTGGAATTCGATCATGCGTTGCTGAAATTCGAACATGCTGTGTTCGATTGCGCTCATTCTCGCGCCAAACCGGTCCACTTTGTCTTCAATCCGGACCACGGACTTGCCCAGAGTCTCGATCTCCGCGTCCTGAGCCGCGAACCGCGCGTTCAATTCATCCCTGAGCCCGTCGATGCGGGCGTCCAGAATCTCGGGTGTAACCGCGAAGGTCTCCATCGCCAGCGCCACGGATTCGATTACCGCGTTGGACTGCGGCCTGCTGAATCCGGAGCTTTCGAGGGTATCGGACATTTTCGCGAGTTGTTCGGCTTGGGCCTTCATGAGCATGCGCCTCCGCAAGTATACGCCTGGTTGTCTCTGCCCATGCAAGAGCTGACCGGTATCCCGGCAACTCTCACTGTCTCACAGCAATTCGCGCTACGTGTGTTCGGGCGGGACGGTACATTTTCGCGGACAAACTTGCGCTCTGGAATCTTCAAATCTCCCCGATATCACCAGAAATGCGGTCTCTATCACGTTAGACTGCGCGCATTGGCAGTGGGTCGGGAGATGACGCATTGGTTGACCTGAGAAATATCGAGGAATTGCGTCGGGCATGCTCGGATGTCGTGGAAAACGCACCGACGGACTCCTTCTACGTAAAGTGGTGTAACGATCTACCTGAGTTTTTGGCCGAAATACGCGCAGCAGATTTTCAGATGCGCGCGAGCAAAGAGTTCCAGCGGCTGATCTGGCGCGACAATCCTGTTGCTTCCACGGGGCGGGGGTACATTTCAGTTGACAAGGCGATCGCGGATCCCGAATTTCGCAAATGGCTCGCGAAGCGGTCCATAGAACATCTGCCGGAAGCGCCTGAACCCAGGAAGGTGGCGCTGGATAGGCTGTACAACGAATTGAAAGAGAAGGTGTGCCAATACACGAAAAGCACACCGCGATTGATGATCTATCGGGTGCTGGCGGGGTTTTTTTCCGTCCGACTTCACCACGCTGGCGAACATAAAAAGGACAAGGCGCCTTCATGCTGCCATGTTCGGCAACCGAGGTGGCGCTGGGCCATCCTGCCACGCCAATATCCTTCAAAAACTGGACGAAGTTCGAGGATCGATACCAGCAGAAGATGACATCGATGCAATCGTCGACCGGATGAGGCTGCCATGGCTGTTGGACGAGTACTATGTCGCGCCGAGGGACGACGAGGGCAAGGAACCCACTGGCGAGTCGCGTAACGATGCACGTCTCGTACCGTTTCCAGCCGCCAGGAGAAGAAAAGGACTCACGACTGTTACAGGGGGATATCAGACGCTACTGAATATTCTCAATTATTGCCGTGACGGAACGACGCGCGAAGATCTCACGAGTTTTGTCAATACCGAGCATCCCAGGCTGACGGAAAGATCGATCCGCACGCAAATCAATGGCATCGCAAACGAACTGAACTGCCTGAAGCTGGATGGGAACCGTGTTGTCCTTACGGAGCAGGGCCGTGCGTTAGTGGAATCGGAAGATCCCGGAGAGTTGATGGACTGGCTCGTCACCAGAATCTTGGGTGCCGACCATGCCATGGTGATTCTTCGGGACGAGAAACGCTGTACTCCACAGGGGTTGGCGCGCCGGATACAGGAGATTAATCCCGGATGGACGACCACCAGGACGCCGAGTGTAATCATCAGCAGGCTTCGATAATTGGACATGTTGGACATTGAAGAACACCACGTCCTTTCTCTATCAGATGCAGGAAAAAAGTGTGCACAGCGAATCCACTGGCAACCGGAAGCACTGGCGCCGTTACCCGGCAAGGCAGACGATGTAGCCATGCTTCCGGTCGTACCGGAACCCGTCTCCATGCGATTACCCGAGTTTGCCGATATAAAACTCGAAATCTCGAAAGGCGGCCATTTCCCAGTGACTGTGATCCGCAAGCTTCACTATGGACTGTGGGCGAACGAGCGGCGACATTTCGCTGTCCTCACGGGGCTTTCCGGTTCGGGGAAAACATTACTTGCACGCTCCTATGGAAAGGCTATCCTGCGCGAGGCAGGCGGAAGCAGCCGTCATCTTAGTATCGTACCGGTGCAGCCCGGATGGTACGATCCGTCGGCGCTGCTCGGATATGTGAACCCGCTACAGGGGAACTCCTATATTCGTACACCGTTTCTTGAGTTCTTGATCTCCGCCTCGGAAGCTCTGGACCGCCCGTTCACAGTGGTATTGGACGAGATGAACCTGTCCCGTCCCGAGCAATATCTTTCTCCCATCCTGTCGGCGATGGAGACTGGCGAGCCGCTGACTCTCCATCGCGAGGGGGAGTCTTTCGACGGCGTTCCCTCTGACATCCGATATCCGAGCAACCTTGCGATCATCGGTACCGTTAACATGGACGAGACCACTCACGGGATTTCTGACAAGGTCCTGGATCGGGCGTTTACCATCGAGTTCTGGGACGTCGAACTGAAGGCATATCCTCGTTGGGGAACGCGGAGCTACTCCAAGGAACATGAGGATGAGGTTCGCCTGCTATTAACAGATCTGATGATGAGCCTCCGGCCAGCACGCCTGCATTTCGGTTGGCGCGTCGTCGACGATGTGCTCGACTACATGGATCGCGCGTTGGCCGATAACGGCGCACTCGATCCTGCGGTAGTGCTGGATGACGTCGTCTACGCCAAGGTCCTTCCAAAATTGCGCGGTGACGATGCGCCGCGATTTCGCGAAGCCCTGCGAAAGTCTGAGGAAGTCCTCGGTAAGCATCGCCTGAACAATTGCGTTAGCAAGGTCAAGGAGTTGTCGGAAGACCTTGAATCGACAGGCAGCGCTCGATTCTGGCGATAGCCGTGGCGGGTGATTCGACAGATTTAAACGTACGTTCTGTATCGGATGATCAGCCAAGTACGGCGCCAAGGCGGATTGGCGCGAACGATGTCGCGATTGGTTTTCGTGAAGGCGGACAGTATCGGATCCGAAAAACCGGCGAAAGCGACCGCCTGTTGATCGACGACGAAATCCTCGAAATCGAAGGCGGCGATTGGGTTTGGAGTCCTGGATTCTACGCTGGCCAAGTGCGCGCCGAACTGCTTGGTCCCGGTCACCGCGTGAGAGCGACTTACCTGCTGGATGTATCGCCGCATCCCGGCAAGCTGGGGCGCGACACGTTTCAGGCGATGCTCGACCAGATATGGGATTTCGATCCGAGCTTGGTGCTGGGTACCGAACCCGCCGCATTGCCGGTAGGGCATGAAGCTGCCATTTTGGATCCATGGCTCGAATACGCTCGACTACGCGCATATGGAGACAAGTTCTTGCGTGCGCTGTCGGCCATCTCCCGCCAGCCGCTCCGGGAACTGCGGGCCGAGAGGGCGCACCTACCGTTGCCACAGGTGCGCCGCGCCGACCGGCAGACGGCTCTGGCCGCGCTCGGAAGTGCTCAGCTTCTGACGGTTCTGGGCTTCGGGAGCGGCGGCGCGACACCTACAGGCGTGCTGCCCCACTTTGACGTACCGGTCGCCCGAGAAACGCTCGACGGCGCCGGCAACCGTTGTATTGCCGCCATCGCGCACGCTGTATCTCGCCGTGCGGTCCGGCTCAAGGATAGACTCCAGTCGATCACGGAGAAAGAGTCCGAATCTACGACCCGTACCGCCCTTGCGGTCCGATGGCCGCGTCGCCGAGAGTTTCTCGATCAACTCGCCGCACGGCTGCACCACTTTCAACGCATCTCGCCATTGGTCGATGTGACCCGCCGCGAGATTTCTGCGGCAGGTCTGAACGCGGTCTCCGCCGATCCTGCGTATTCCAGCGCCTACGGATCGGGTTGGCGGATTCTGCGGCGCGGCGTCAAGGGCCCGCCGCAGGCGGAACGGATGTGGATGTCTCCAACATGGGAGATCTACGAACGGTGGTGTTTCGTTTAACTCGGCAAGACCATCCAGAAGAACGTGCCGGGATATGACTGGTCGGTTTCGAGAAAGCACAATTCGAATGCGACAGCGGCGTTCACGGGTTCGAAAGACGGGAACCGGAGTATCGAACTCTTGCTGCAACCAAAGTTCCCGGCGGGAGACCAGGGGCCGAACGCGGGTTTCCAATCGATCTCGGGTATGCGGGAACCCGATATCGTATTGACGCGAACGGACAGTGAGGTACCGAAGTGGTATGTGCTTGACGCGAAGTACAGGACAGGTCGGTCCAACGTTTTGGAAGCGATGGCTTCCGCGCACATCTACAGGGATGCGCTGCGTTGGAATGGGCGGAGCTCCGAGACCTCCGTGTTGCTGGTCCCACGAGCAGGCGGCGCTCCGTGGTTGGAGCAGCCGGACTTTATCGGCCGGAATCGCGTGGGCGTTTGTGCGCTGGGCGCGGACAGCGACTCGCAACATGCAATTGCATCGTTGACCGCGATCCTGGGTTTCGAACTGTAGGCTTCGACGTCGTCTATTGTCTTCGCGGACGTGTCGCGCCAGGCGGCGATTCGTCGAATATCCGGCCGTTTTTTTCCGCGTCGATGCGGCGCCGATTCCACGCCAGCCATTTCTCCCGTTCCTCTGTCCGGCCCTCGATCCGGCCTTCAACGAGGCCCTCCGCCCGGCCTTCGAGTCGGCCTTCGACCCGGCCTTCCGCCTTGTGCTTCTCGATGACCGGAATGACGTACCGGTTCACCATCGCCTGATACACAGACATTGCAATCTCTCCCATTACGTTCACCGGGCGCGTCAGCAGCATTCCCGCCATCGCGACACCCGCGCCTACATCGCTGAATTGGCCCAACACCGCCAACGCGAAGTCGCCCGCGCCCAACCAGTGCTCCGGCGCGGCCGCCCATTGATTGCTCATGTTATAGCCAATGCGCGCCAACGCCACAAGCCACAACGGCCCGGCTTGTCATGGCGGCGGCGAGCAGGCCAAAATGGACATGGGTTCTCATTGGTCAGGTACGGTCGAATGCTGTTTTCATTGCGTAATTCAGGTTTTTTCGCGATCGGATTGTTGCTTGGCCATGCCGGCCATGCAGATCCGGACACTTACATCCGAGCCGGTGCAATTGTCGACGTCGAAGCGGGGGTCGTTCTCGATGGCCGGACCATCGCCATCGAGGATGGAGTGATTGTCGCCGTGACGCCTTCGAGCGAAGTGTCCATTCCATCGGGCGCTGGCCTCATTGACCTTTCGGACTATACGGTTCTGCCCGGCCTCATGGACGCGCATACGCACTTGTTGAGCGACTCCGACGATCACGGACTGAACTCCCTGGTCGTTTCGCTTCCCGAAGCGACGATCAACGGCGTCAAGAACGCGGCGATTACGCTGCAGGCGGGGTTCACAACGGTGCGCAACGTCGGCGCGCCGGGATATGCGGACGTTGCGCTTCGCGACGCGATCGCCGCCGGAGAAATAGCCGGACCCAGAATGCTGGTATCCGGCCCGGGCATAGGGATTACAGGCGGGCATTGCAGTGACAACAACCTGCTGCCGTACGAGTATGGCGTGACGGAGAACGGTGTCGCAGACGGTCCGTGGGCGATCCGCCAGATGGTTCGCCAGAACGTGAAGTTCGGTGTGGACCTGATCAAGACGTGCTCGACGGGCGGCGTTCTCTCGGCCGGTACACGACTCGACGCCGTTCAATACACGCTGGAGGAGTTGGAGGCGCTGGTTGATGAAGCACACATGCATGGCCGGAAGGTCGCGGTCCATGCCCATGGCACGGCGGGCATCCGTAACGCAATCCTGGCCGGCGCCGACTCGATAGAACACGCGAGCTTCCTTACCGAGGAGGTCATTGAGCTTGCTAAGGAGCGCGGCACGCCCCTGGTCATGGACATCTACGTCACCGAGCACATTCTCACGGAGGGCGAAGCCAGCGGCGTATTGCCGGAGTCTCTGGAAAAGGAGCGCGAAGTCGGGCAGATACAGCGGGAAAGTTTCTCAAGGGCACACGACGCAGGTGTCGCGATGGTGTTCGGTACGGACAGCGCCGTGTATCCGCATGGGGACAATGCCAGGCAGTTTTCCCGCATGGTGCAGTTCGGAATGACGCCGGCTGAGGCGGTCCGTTCCGCAACCGTCCTAGCAGCGGATTTGCTGGGGGTCGGGGATCAGGTCGGTCGGATTGCCGAAGGACTCCAGGCGGATCTGGTCGCGGTTTCCGGAAATCCCTACGAAGACGTCAGCATTCTCGAGAACGTCGAGTTCGTGATGAAGGGCGGGGTCGTCTACAGGGAACCGTGACGCGCCGTCACGACGTAACGTGCCTTGCGGATTGACGCCGTCTGGCGGGAGAACCTGTCTCGCATGTGTTCAGCCGGCATTTCGCGGATAATCGGCGGACCATGAGAATCGGGTTTGTGTGCATA
>VYEH01000247.1 GCA_009843005.1 Pseudomonadota bacterium
GGAGGGTCCAGGCTGAGGAACGAGGCGTTGTGCGGATGGATCGGCTTATCGTTTTCGCCGCTGCCGTAGTGGATGCAGCCTGCGCACCGCCCGCGGACAGACAGGAATTCCGTCTGGGAACGGCTGCGCTGGGCGGGGCGTACTACCCGCTCGGGCAGGGACTTGCAAGCCTGGTGACCCGGTACGCGGACGGCATCTCCATGGTTCCCATCGTTACCCGGGGCGCGTTGGAGAACCCCCGCCTGGTTTCGGAAGGTGAATTGGAGATGGCCCTGACCAATGCCGATCTGGCGTACTTCGCCTACCGGGGCGAAGGTCCATATGATGCCCGCCTGGATGTTCTCGCTGCCGGTGCGCTGCATCCCAGCGTGTTGCACCTGATTGCCCGGGCCGGCGGCAGCGTGCCCACGTTCGCCGAGTTGCGCGGCAGGCGGCTCGCGATCGGGCCGGCAGGAGGGCCGCCCGTCACCCTCACGGATCTTTTGCTCCAGTCGTACGGAATGACGCTCGACGACGTGGTGCCGAGCTTTCTGTCGTACTCCGATGGATTCACGCAGCTGGGCGACGGCAACGTGGATGCCGCGTTCGCGCTGGCGGGGTATCCCGCGGCGGCCGTGATGCAGACGCGCGCCACGCAGGAACTGGCCTTCATTCATGTCGAGGACTCCGTCATCGAGCAGTTCGTGGCCGACAATCCCTATTACTACCCGGTGGACATACCCGCCGGCGTCTACGACACCGAATCCGGTTCCACGGTACTGGCCATCGCCAACGTCCTGATCGTGCGCGGCAGCGAGTCTGACGAAGCGGTATACGAAGTCGTGGAGTCGATCTACGCGAATCTTGCCGAACTGAGTGCTACCAATGCGATTGCCGGGCAGATCGATGCGTCGCGATCGGTCGAGCTTCCCCTGCCGTTGCATCCCGGTGCAGCGCGGTATTTTGCCGGGCAGTAACAGCCCGTGGCCACAGTCCCGCAGCCCCGCCGCTTGATCGGCCGTTTTCAGCCAGGCGGTCTTCCACCCCATGCATTGGCGGTGATTCACGGACTATCGGTCCGGAGTCCATCGTGCTCGGGAAAACGAAAGTTTCCGGACGTCCATGCCGCAGGTTGAAACCCTGAACGCGCTCCGCACGCGGTCCATCGGTGCGCTCGCCCTGGCGCTCGGGCTGTTCCACCTGGCCAATGTATCCGGTTTGCTGGTGCTTTCCACCATGGTGGTGCGCGCCGTCCACCTGACGGTGATGCTGAGTCTCATATTCCTGCTCGCTGCGGACCCGGCGGCGTCCGGCCGGCGAAAGAGCGGCATCTGGTTGAGCATCCTGCTCTTCTGCGCGGCAATGGGCTCCGGCATCTACCTGCTGGCCCGCTGGGAGGACATTGCGTTCAGCGGCGGCGCCACGACGACGACGGACATCGTAGTGGGCGTCATGATCATCCTCCTTGTCGTGGAAGCGGCGCGGCGGGCCACCGGCAATTTTCTCGCCGTGATCACGGCGGTGTTCCTGGCCTACCCCCTGGTGTCTCCCTGGCTGCCCGGCGTCCTGTACGGCCGCGGTGTGCGCATCGAGAGCGCGATTTCGTTCCTGTCCCTCTCGGGGCAGGGCATCTACGGGATTCCGATCGGCGTGGCGTCCACCTACATCATCCTGTTTACCATCTTTGGCGCATTTCTCTCGGAGTTCGGCGCCGGCGGTTTCTTTTTCAGGTTTTCCACGGTATTGACGCGCGGCATGACGGCCGCTTCGGCCAAGACCGCGGTCGTCTTCAGCACCCTGCTGGGCATGATTTCAGGTTCCGCGGCGGGCAATGTCGCCGTCACCGGATCGTTCACGATCCCGGTGATGAAGCGCGAGGGCTACCGGCCGCACCAGGCCGGCGCCATCGAGGCGGTGGTGTCGACCGGGGGGCAGATCATGCCGCCGGTGATGGGCGCGGCCGCCTTCATCATGGCGGAAATCGTCGGCACGCCCTACGTCAACATCATGAAGGCCGGGCTCATGCCTGCACTGCTGTTTTTCGTCTCGGTCCTGGTGGTTGTTCATCTTCAGGCGCTGAAAAGCGGCATCAGGCCCGGCGAACCGGAGACCGGTGGCGAGCCCATGTCGAAGACGCTCTTCAGTGGCGTACCCTTCGTCGTTCCCTTCATCGCCCTGGTGGGCATGATGATCGCCGGATATTCGCCGGTAAAGGCCTCGTTCTACGCCATCGCTTTGCTGCTCGGACTGCATCTGCTGTGGACGCGAGCGATCTCGATGGAACTTTTCAGGAAGTTCGGCCGTGCCGTTGTTGCCGGAGTCAGGAGCGCGATACCGATTTCCGCGGCGTGCGCCGCAGCAGGCATCATCTCGGGCATCCTGTCCGTCACGGGACTCGGATCGAAGCTTTCCATATTCTTCATCTCCATGTCCGGGGGCGTGCCCGTGGTCGGCCTGTTCCTCACCATGGTGGCAGCCATCATCCTCGGCATGGGCTTGCCGACAACCGCGGCCTACCTGATTCTGGCCACGGTAGTGGCTCCGGCGCTGGCGGAGATGGGCATTCCGTTGCTCACCGCGCACATGTTCGTGTTCTTCTTCGGCTGCGTGTCGACCATTACTCCGCCCGTGGCCCTGGCGTCCTACGTCGCCGCCGGCGTCGCCGATGCGGACGTGAACCGTGTCGGTTGGACGGCGTTCCGGTACGGGCTGGTATGCTACCTGTTGCCGTTCGCGTTCTTCTATGGACCGGCGCTGCTCGCCGAAGGCACCTTGTTGGCGATCGGGTCCACGGCCGCAAGCGGCGTGCTTGGTGTGTTCTTCCTGGCGGCTGCGATTGTCGGGTATTTGCGGGAAGACCTCGCCGCGGTGGAGCGCGTATGGATTACTCTTGCCGGTATCGCCCTGCTCGACCAGGGTTTTGCCACTGACCTTCTGGGGCTTGCTGTGGCGGGCCTGTGGTTGCTCTACAACCGGTTCGCCGCTCGTCCCCGCAATCTGGTATAGACTGTCAGAGAGGAGACTGGAGGCCGCAATGAACGAACTTTCCCGAGCCCGCACGTTGGCCGCGGGTGTCATGGCCGCACTGCTGGTTGGCGCGCCGGTCGGCGCTCAGGATGCCACCGTGGACCTGACCGGCATCTGGTGGCAGGGCGCCCCGGTGCCGTTATTGCCCGGCGAATCCGAGCCTCCCGCCATGGGAATGGGCGGCATGGGCATGGGCATCATGGGGTCTCCACCCGCGCTGAACGATCACGCTCAGACGTTGATGGCCAATTTCGATCCGGCGGACGATCCGGCCGTGCGCTGCGAACAGCCGGGTCTTGTAAGGCAGGTTCTCAGCCCCTATCCGGTAGAAATCGAGTATCGCGGTGATACCGTGAGCATTCGCTACGAGGAATGGGAGGTCGAGCGGTTGGTACAACTGGATACACCGCCTCCCGACGGGCACGAAACCAGTCCGATGGGGCATTCCATGGGTGAACTGGACCAGGAAAAACTTCTCGTGCGCACCACCGGTTTTTCGCCAGGGCTCAACATGAGCCAGGGATTTTTCTGGACAGGCGAGGGCGCGAGCCTGCTTGAAACCTATTCGCTGACCGAACGCGGTCAACTCGTGATGGACATGGAGCTGACCGATCCGGTGATGTTGAGTGAGCCCTGGCGGCTGCAGAAAATCTGGAACCCCTTCGATCAGGAACTGTTGACCTTCGACTGTATTCTTCGCGAGAGACTGTAAGGCCTCGCACGCGCCGGAGCACGGAGGAGCGCATGCCATGAGAAAAATCATCACAACGCCAATCTGCGCGGGACTGTTGTTCGTGTGTTCGAGCGTGACTGCCCATCACTCCAATGCACCCCACTACGATCGGGAACGACCGATCACCATCGTGGGCGTGGTGGAGGAATTCGAGTTCGTTAATCCCCACGCGTTCCTGCATATACGCGCCGAGAACGAGTACGGCGAGTCCGTGGTCTGGGCCTGCGAGATGCAGACCGCCAATACGCTCAGGCGGCAGGGGTGGACCGAGAATCGCTTCACCGTTGGCCAGTCCGTGACGGTGCAGGGGATCGCCGCGCGGCGTGATCCGGTGGGTTGTTCCTTCACTTCCGCGGAGCTGACCGACGGAACCACCGTCGCCCGCTCCGGCGCGGTCGTGCCGCCCCCAGAGTTCGCGGCGGACGACACCCCCCGGGCGGCATTTCTCGAGGGTGGCGGTCCCAATCTCGCGGGTCCGTGGATGCGCGACAGAAGTCGCGGGCAAAGCGGCCCCGGTCCCGGTTCGGCGCGGCCCGGCGCCGACCGTCTCACGCCCGCGGGCCTGGCGGCCGCCGAGGGATATGACGAGCGATTCGACGATCCGTCCTTCGAATGCAGCGCCTCCAGCATTACCCGCGCCTGGAGCGAACCCGGCACGCCCACGGATATCGAGCAATACGATGATCGGGTCGTGATACGTCACGAGTACATGGATACGGAGCGCACCATACGTCTCGCGCGCGAACATGAACCGTCGCCCACACCGCAACCCTACGGACATTCCATCGGCTGGTACGAAGGCTCCACCCTGGTGGTCGACACCATCGGATTCGCTCCGGGCGTGTTGACGCCTCATCCGGGAATTCTTCACAGCGCGGCACTGCACGTGACCGAGCGACTTACCGTGGACCCTGATGAAATGTTGATTACGCTGGAATGGACCGCCGAGGATCCGGAATACTTCACCGAGCCGTTTTCAGGCACCAACTATTACATGCCGTCGCTGTACTCCGTCAGCCGGTACAACTGCACACCGGAGCTTTCAGACCGATGATTGACAAGACAGACAGAAGCCGAAGCTGGGTCGCCGTTCTCCTCGCGACTGTTTTGCCGTTGCTGGTTGGTCAGGCTTTCGCTCACCACTCCTTCGCGGCTCACTTCGTAATCGACGAGACCATCACCATCGAGGGTGTCGTCACGGAATGGTGGTTTCAGAATCCGCACACGCGCATTTACCTTCAAGTCACCAATGAAGACGGTGAGGTCGAGGAATGGATGGCGGAAGGCAGCGGTCCCAACGTCCTGCACCGCCGAGGTTGGACCGACGAAACCATCCAGCCGGGAACGCGGTTGATCATCGTGGGCAACCCCGCCCGCGATGGCTCCAACACCATCGGCTGGGACTCATTGACACATGAAGACGGGACGGCTGTCGGACCCTGACTAGAGAAAAATCAGACTCAAGCCCGGGAAGGCCATCAGCAACACGGTCACCACGAAGGTGATGACCACGAACGGAAACGATCCCGCGAAGATCGCGCCCAGGCTGATGTCGGGGTCGTTCAGGCTGGACTTGATCACGTAGACGCTCAGGCCGAGCGGTGGGGTCATCAGGCCGATCTCCACGCCGATGACCGTGACCACGCCGAACCAGATCAGGTTGCCGCCCAGCTCGGTCACCACCGGCAGCGCCAGCGGCAGCAGGATCAGCAGGATTGACGTGGAATCGAGCACGGTGCCGAGCACGATCAACAGCAGCAGGTACCCGCTCAGAAATCCCGCCAGGCCCAGTCCCAGCCCGGCAAGATAGCCGGCCATGTCGCTCGGAAGCCCTGTCAGCGCCAGCATGCGGCTGAAGGTGCTGGCGCTGATAATCAGGAACAGGATCGTGACGGTGACCTGGCCCGTTTCGCGCATGACGTCCCACAGTCCGGGCCATGTGAGGCGACGTCGCAGGAGGGCGATGCACAGGGCCGCGAACGCGCCTGCGGCGCCCGCCTCCGTGGGCGTGAAGATGCCGCCGTAGATGCCACCCAGAACGAGAAGGATCAGTGCCGCAACAGGGAATACCGCGAGCAGCGAATCCCATCGCCCGCTTCCCAATCCGCTCGTTTCACCGGGTTTGATGCGTCCAACAAAACCCGGCCAGAAACGCGCCATGACCAGCACTGCGATGGCAAACGCTACAGCCAGGATTATCCCCGGCACGATGGCGGCCAGGAACAGCCCGCCGATGGATACCTCCGCGATCACACCGTAGATGATCAGCAGCAGGCTCGGCGGGATCAGCATGCCGAGCACGGACGAGCCGGCGGTCAATCCCACGGCGAACTTCGCCGTATAGCCTCGCTCGACCATTTCCGGGACCGCAATCTTGGAGAAAATGGCGGCCGAGGCGATGGAAATCCCGGTGATCGCGGCAAACACCGAGTTCGCGGCGACGGTGGCAACCCCCAGCCCACCCCGAATCCGGCCAAATACCTGCTGCGCAGCCCTGAAGCTGTCCCGGCCGATCTCCGATACGCTCACGAACAGTCCCATCAACCCGAAGAGCGGGGCCGTCGCAAAGACATATTCGGAAATCGTGCCCTGCGCGGCCAG
>VYEH01000340.1:0-527 GCA_009843005.1 Pseudomonadota bacterium
GTTGTCCAGCGTCAGCGCCTGCGCCCCGGTACCCGAGGGCCGGTGCACGATGGAGACCTGCGCACCCGCCACGCCGGCGCCGTCCGGACCGCGCACGACGCCGCTCAGGCTCGCCGAAACGTTGCCGTACGCGGCGTGGCCAGCCAGGTTTGCCAGTGCGATGCAGAGCAGCAAAAACAGCCGCGGCAGCCGCGCGCACGCTATGGTCCCGCCGCGCCGACGCGGGCGTTCTGCGATCCGGTTAAGAATGGCTGCTCCGATCAGGCGCCCTGGCCGGACGAGGCCGGGATCTCAACAAGGGGCCCGCCCAGAAGGACTTCCACGCGCGCCATGCGTTCGCCCAATGCGGCGTTGACCCGATGTATCTGCCCGAGAAGTTCGACCTTGTCTCGATGCATCTGGTGCAGAAGCTCGGCATTGTTTCGATGTATCAGCTCCAGAAGCTCGGCCTTGTTCTGTTGTATGAGTTCCAGAAGCTCGACCTTGTTCTGTTGTATCAACTCCAGAAGCTCGGTCTTGTACTGATG
>VYEH01000340.1:646-6298 GCA_009843005.1 Pseudomonadota bacterium
TCAGTGACCGTTGACCGTTCAGGATCAGGGTGGCCAGAGCGATGGCAGCGCCGATGATGGTGTAGAACTCGGGAGACATTGTCGTTGCGGGAAATTCTGATCCTGACGGTTAAAATCATATGTGGAAAAACGCGATCCATCGTATCACGCCCATGTCCGGGGTCACCCCCCGAATCTGGCAGAATTGGCGAGATTCGAGGCGTTGATGCCCAGGTGAAACTGCCGCCCGATGGCAGAATCCCGTCTGGTCCGGCCGGCGTCGAATACAATGTCACCGCTCAACCGGCGTAACAGACGGAACTCATGGTGAACGATAAGGACAGCCAGACGAACTCCCCGAATTCAGATCCGGCTTCCGGTCAGCCGGGCGATGGCGATCGCAGGCTCGATGGCCTTCAAATGTCCCCGGATCTCATGCTGGATCTTGCCCGCCAGGCCGCGGAGATCGTGGTCGACAGGACCCGCCGCCTGCCCGAAGGCATCGCCTGGGACGGGGAGTTCCGCGAAGTCCTCGCCGAGGCGTTGATGGAAGACCCGCCCGAACAGGGCCGGCCGGGTGCCGAGGTGCTCGAGCGAGCCGCCCGCGATGTCCTGCCGCTGACCCTTCGGCTCGATCATCCGCGCTCGTTCGCGTTCGTTCCCACGGCGCCCACGTGGCCGGGCGTGCTGGCCGAATTCATGGCCGCCGGGTACAACATCAACGCGTGCACCTGGCTGGTCGCCAGCGGCCCCAGCCAGCTTGAACTGGTGGTGATCGAGTGGTTCCGGCGCTGGCTCGGCTATCCCGAGGGCGCCGGCGGCCTGTTCACCAGCGGCGGTTCCGCGGCCAGCCTGGATGCCTTCGTCGCGGCCAGGCAGGCCGCCGGCCATCCCGAGCGCGCGACGGTGTACATGAGCGACCAGAGCCACACGGCCTTCCTTCGCGCGGCGATCATCGCGGGCATCCGGCGGGAGTGCATACGCAGGATACCCACCGACCGGCATTTTCGCCTGGACATGAACGCCCTCGCCGAAAGCGTGGCGGAGGACCGCGCCGCCGGTTACAACCCCGTGGCGATCTGCGCCAACGCGGGGACCTCGAGCACGGGCAGCGTGGACCCGCTCGGGCCGATGGCGGACTACTGCGCCGCCGAAGGCATCTGGCTGCACGTGGACGCCGCCTACGGCGGCTTCGCGGTGCTGACCGAGGAGGGCAAACGGGCCCTGGCGGGGATCGAGCGCGCCGATTCCATCGGGCTGGACGCGCACAAGTGGCTGTTCCAGCCGTACGAGGCGGGTTGCCTGCTCGTGAAGGATCTGAGCACGCTCGAGAAAGCCTTCGGCGTGAAGTGCGATGTCCTGCAGGACACGATCTGGGGTGGGGATCACCCGAATTTCGCCGACCGCGGGCTGCAACTGAGCCGTTCGTTCCGGGCGCTGAAGGTCTGGATGTCGATTCAGACTTTCGGAATGGCCGCGTTCCGGCGTGCCGTCGCCAACGGCCTGGAACTGGCCGCGCGGGCGGAGGACTACATCAGCGCGAGTCCGGTCCTTGAGGTCGTCAACGGCGCGTCGCTCAGCATCGTGTGTTTCCGGGTCAACCCCGCGGATGCCGGCCTTGACGAATCGACCCTGGAAGAGATCAACCGGAAAGTGCTCGCACAGGTGTTCTGGGATGACACGGCATTCATGTCATCGACGAGCCTGCGCGGGAAATTCTCGTTACGGCTTTGCATCATCAACCACAATACGACCTGGGCCGATGTCCGCGCGACACTGGAAGCGGCCGAACGGTTCGGAACGCAGGCCCTGGATGATTTGACGCCGTAACGTGGCGCGTGCACCGACCGACGCTCAGGCCGTCTTGCCGGCGATGGCGTCGCGGATGCCCTCCATGAAGCCTTCGAGCCGGGCGACGCGTTCGCCGAGGGCCGCGATGTCGCGGTTCACACGTTCGCCGAGGGCGTTGAGGTCCCGGCGCAATTCCGTGATCGATTTCGCCGTGGCCCACTGGTTGTTGAGGATCAGTCCGGCCAGGGCAATGGTGGCGGCGATGATGGCATAGAATTCCGGTGTCATTGCAGTGGTTCCTTCGGCCCTGCCTGGCGCCTGGTTTGGTCGATGAGGAGTTCATCGTAGCCATCCGCCGGTCGGGGGGCAATGGCCAAATCCGGTCGTATTGCCCGGATTTGGCGGTGGACTTTCAGCTCCGGATCGGGAGTCCGACCCGGACTCCCTACCGCCATCCCCTCAACCCGGCGCCACTCCCCGCTACAATCTCACCCCCGTCACCGCCCTGATCCTCCTCCGGATGTTCCCCGTAGTAGATCTTCAGCCGCCAGGCTTCAAGGTCTCCGGTGTCGTTCGCGTCGGCGTCGAATACTTCGATCTGCCAGTCGCCGTTCGGGTCCTCGCCGTCCGGATTCACGGTGGCTTCGTCGTCCAGCGGATTCGTTCTCCGCACCGGACCGCGACCCCGGTCCCAGCCCATCTGATCTACGGAAATCAGAACGAATCATTAATTCCCAAGCCGCGCGTACTACGGTGATTGCTCGTTCCGGCATCAGCACACCGTCCGTGCCTGGCGGGCAAACAGGAATACAGCATGACCGATCCGGCGTTTGATACACTTGGCGCTGCCCGCAAACTCAAGACGGCGGGCATCGAGGCCGAACAGGCAGACGCCATCGTGGTGGTCATGAGGGAATCCGCAAATCAGTTGGTGACTGAGGAGCAATTAGACGCCGGTCTCGCGAAGCTGCAGGCCCAGATTGAAGGGCTTTCAGGCCGTATCGACACCCTTCGGATCGAGATGCGGGCAGATATCATGCGGTCCCAACTGATTGTGGTGACCATCGTCATTGCCGCCAATGCCCTGATGAAGACGGTCATGGGTATCTTGCTGGACCAGGGCGCCATATTGTGACGCTGCCCGGTTGACGCGGTTGAAAAATCGCGCACTGCATGCAACCGTGACGTCCATGAGCCTGTTCCGGCTGCGCATCGTCACCCTCGCGGCCATCGTGCTGTGGAGCTCAGCCTCGCTGGCCGAGCGCTACACGCTGCCGCTGTTCGTGATGCCGGCCACGGCCGGCGCCCCGCAGGGCTTGCTGCGCATACTCAACGACAGCGAAGAATCCGCTTCGGTAGAGATCCATGCCATCGACGATGCCGGCGCTCGCCACGGACCGGCCACCTTCACCCTGAACGCCCTGGCGGCGGTGGAATTCGACGCCGCGGACCTGGCCACCGGCAACGCCATGAAGGGCTTGTCCGGGGGGTTGGGGGCCCTTGCGGGCGATGTGCGGCTGGAGATCGAAACCGAACTGCAGATCGTGCCGTCGGCGTACGTTCGCGCGGTCGACGGCACGCTCAACGCCATGCACGACACCGTGCGCGCCGGCGTCGCGGCCGGGGTCGGGGACGGATACCGGTACCAGGTCCCGATCTTCAATACCGCGGCCGAGGTCACCCAGACAAGCCGACTGCGGCTGATCAACCCGGAGGATGAGCCTGCGGCCATCGCCATCGACGGCCGTGACGACACGGGCGCGGCGGCCACCGGGGGGACCGTGCAGCTCACGTTGCCGGCCGGCGGTGCGCGAACCCTGACGGCGCAGCAACTGGAGGCCGGCGAGGACGGCGGTACCGGTCAGGCGGCCCTGACCGGACGCCTGGGCGCTGGCGTGGGCCGGTGGCGGCTGACGGTGTCGTCGGACCTTCCGATCCAGGTGGTCAACGTGGTGACCGCCACCTCGGGCTACATGGTCAACCTCTCCACGACCGCCGTGCAGGGCGCGGCGCCCGTCGATCACGAGGCGTTCGCCACGCGCTTCGCCACCGGCGGCATCGCATACCTGCGGGGCGAAGACCGCTTCACGTTCACCGCGCAGGCCGGCGACCGGTTCACGGAGTCCGGAGAGTCGGCCGGCGCCGACTTTACCAACACGGGCAGCTACCGGTACCAGGGCGTCCGGTCCGATTCGGGCCTGGTGACATTGATCTACGACGACGGCGGCGTGTGCCGGTCCAACCTGTATTTCGAGTCGCCGACGGACGGCCGGTTCGCGTCCAGGTGCACCGGCATGGACCACCCCGGCGGATTCTGGTCCGGCGGAAGCTGGTCGATCGGCGTGGGCGACGGGAGCCTGCCCGAAGAGCCGGCCGGCATGGCCCGGGAAGGCGATTGCTATCCGGGCCTGCGGGTGGGGATCGGAGCCAGCTGCACGTACCCCGGCACAAACGACGAGTTCACCGTCAACACGCGGGGCAGGGGCCGGTTCCTGGACAGCCTGGCCGGCATCCGCATCCAGTTCAACAACGAGACCGTCGGCGGGCGGTTCTACGACTTCCTGGCCTCGCACCAGGGCGACGGCGTATGGCTGATCGAGCGCGTCGCCGGCATGACCGAGACGCCGAGCTTCGGCGCGGCAGCGGCGCCGGGCGATCATACCTACATGGTGGGCGCCGCCATCGACCCGCTGATCCTGCCCGAGGCGAGCGGCGGCAACGGGACGCTGACGTACGACCTTTCACCCGAGGTGCCGGGATTGAGCTTCGACCCCGGTATGCGCCAGCTCACCGGCACGCCGACCACGGCCGGCGTCTACGAGATGACCTACACCGTGACCGACGCCGACGGCGATACGGATACGCTCGGGTTCTCCATTACGGTGGAGGGGGGCGAGGACGACGAGGACGACGAGGACGACGAGGACGGAGAAGGCGGCGATGCCGGTAACGACTCAACCGATCCGGTATCCATAACCCTGGACTGTGACCCAACGCGTGTCGACCCCACCAGCGTTCGCGTGAACATCACCGGTACCGTTACGGCGAATCGGCAGTTGTTCAACGTCCAGGTTCTCGGGTATGCGAACGATCTATTCGTAGGCACGGATTTGCTGGGTGACATGCCGGCCGGTGGTACACGAAGCTATTCCTTGTCCGGCATTATCACGACCACCGCAAGCTCCGTCAGATGCAGCGTCCGGGTCTTTTTCTCGGAATAAGGCGCGCCTTACTCCAACACCGGCAACGCTTCCCGCAAAACCTCCACGCCCTGCGCATCCAGAATCACCACCTCCCGAACCGGACTCTCCGGCACCGGCTTACGTGCCACCTATCCAGCCACCGGCCCCTACGCCCGCAGCAACCGCCGCTGCAACAATGACTGCATGTCTCGCCGCCCATCCGCGATGAGCAGCACGTAGACGTTCTTCTCGATCACCCGGTAGAAGATTCGGTAGGGCTTGAAGAAAACTTCGCGAAACTCCCGGATGCCGAGTTCCAGCAGTTCGTTCGGGTAGTTGCCGCGCAGTGGATGCGCGGAAAGGCTCCGGAATGCCGCCTCGATTCGGTCGAGTACGTAGTCCGCCCGACCCGGTGCGCCGTACCGGCTGATGTAGTCGGAGATCTCTTCCAGATCCCGCGCCGCGTAATCGGTCAACTGGACCGAAAAGGACATCAGCGGGTCGTGTGCTCCTTCCGAAGCCGCGCGATTACATCGGCCGCGTCGCTCACCTGACCCGCTTCGATCTGACGCGTGCCGAGCGCGAGAATCTTCAGCAGGGCCATTGTCTCCTGCGTCTGCTCGTAGCTCTCGATGTCCTGCAGAACGGCCTTTGCTTCACCATTCTGAGTGATGACCAAACGCTCCCCGCGATCACCCAA
>VYEH01000311.1 GCA_009843005.1 Pseudomonadota bacterium
GTATGCGGCCTCGCCGTCCTGGGCTCCGGCGGTGCGGACCAGTGCGATTGCCAGCGCAGAGACAATAAGGGCAGAGCGGAGCGTGAGTTTCATGAGGGTTCTCTCCATGGTGTCCAATCAGGCGATTCTACACGCCGTGTCGGGATTTACATTTATCGAACTGCGCTAACCGGCGCCGTAGCGACGCACGCGAATATCCGCCTGTTCCTTGTGGCCCATGAAGCCTTCGAGTTCGCATAACCTCGAACAGTATTCGCCGACTTCCAGGGAAGCCTCCTCGGTTACTCGCTGGTAGGTGCAGGTCTTGATGAACTTCCCGACCCACAACCCGCCGGTATAACGGGCAGCCCGCCGCGTCGGCAGCGTATGGTTGGTGCCGATCACCTTGTCTCCGTAAGCGACGTTGGTTTCCGGGCCCAGGAAAAGAGCGCCGTAGTTGGTCATGTTTTTCAGGAAATACGATGGATCGCGGGTCATGACCTGTACATGCTCGGCGGCAATCTCGTCGGCCACCCGAACCATCTCCTCGAAGCTGTCGCAGACGATGACCTGGCCGTGATCCCGCCACGCGACACTGGCGACATCGGCAGTCGGCAGGATGCCCAGTTGGCGCTCGACCTCCGCCATCGTCTCACGCGCGAGCGATTCGGAGTCGGTGAGCAGGATCGCGGGCGATGTGGGGCCGTGTTCCGCCTGGCCCAGGAGATCCGCGGCGCAGAGTTCACCATCCACGCTGTCGTCGGCGATGACCAGAGTCTCGGTCGGCCCGGCCAGCAGGTCGATGCCCACGCGGCCGAAGAGTTGCCGCTTGGCTTCGGCCACGTAGGCGTTGCCGGGACCGACGATCATGTCCACCGGGTCGATACTCTCGGTGCCCAGCGCCATGGCCGCCACGGCTTGTACCCCGCCCAGACAGTAGATTTCGTCGGCGCCCGCCATATCCATGGCGGTGACGATGGCAGCGCTCGGTGCGCCCCGGTAGGGCGGCGCCGCGGCGGCGATCCGGTTGACGCCCGCCACCCTTGCGGTCACCACGCTCATGTGCGCCGACGCCACCATGGGGTATTTACCGCCGGGCACATAGCAGCCGACGCTGTTGACCGGCAGGTTCCTGTGCCCCAGCACGACGCCGGGCAGCGTCTCGACTTCCACATCGCGAAGCGCGTCCCGTTGCGCCCGGGCGAAATTCCTGATTTGCGCCTGTGCGAAACGGATATCGTCGATCACCCGGTCGGAGAGCGACTTGCGGCAAGCCTCTATGGCATCGGCATCGAGGCGGAAAGAGTCCGGCAACCAGCGGTCGAAGCGCTCCGAATATTCGCGGAGTGCGGCATCTCCCCGCGACCCGATATCGGCGATGATCCGTTCTACGGCCTCGCGGACCCGATCATCCTCCCGTGCCGTAACTTCCGCGGACTGGCCGCGCTTCAGGTAGCGTGCCATGGTGTTCCTCCAGCCAGGCCGGCATTGTGTGCCTGCATGGTCGTCTTGCCGACCAATTCCAGAAAGATGCCGATTGTACCGCCGGTGTCACGGAGGTGCTCAATCCGGGTCTGCCCGGGCGTGGAATTTTGTCCGTAGCAGGCGTAGTACACTGTTCCGGACCAGATCGAGAGGAAATACCGTGTCCGGATTCAGAAGCATGACCGCAACCTTTTTCCTGATGTCTAGCCTTGTGTCTCTTGCAAGTGCTCACCATGCCGCCCCCGCCGTATTCACCGACGAGGAAATCGAGATTGAAGGAGTCGTCAGCGAGTTCAATTTCGTCAATCCGCACATCAACATCATGCTCAACGTCACGGATGAAACCGGTGCCGAGACCCTGTGGATGGTCACGGGACCCGCCGCGCCGCCGATGCGCCGCTGGGGCTGGACCCCCGACACCGTCCAGCCTGGCCAACTGATCCGATTCGCCGGCAAGAAGAGCCGGACCGGTGCTCCCATGCTGTTGATCGAATCCGCCGAAATTCAAAGCGGTCGATTCGTGGAGCTGGATCCGGCGGATGGTTCGGTCATTCGTCGTCTGCAGGAGACGCACGACGACAGCCAGGCGCCCGATGCGAGTCTTTCCGTGGCGCTCACGCTTGTAGATGGGCGTCCCAACCTGAGCGGGATGTGGCTGGGTGGGCTCGGTCGGACGCCACAATCGCCGCCACCGTTCAACGAAGTCGGAGCGGCGCTGCAGGCCGAGTTCGATGCCCTCAACGACCCCGCGTTTGCGGAGTGCGCCGACCACGGCCTGGTCCGCCAGGCCATGTCGGGACATCCCCTGCAAATCACCCAGAACGACGATCACCTGGTGTTCGAATACGAGCAGGGCGGTGCAACGCGGGTCATTCCCCTGGACGGACGCATTCCCGAGTCCGGCGAGCACACCGACTACGGCCACCACGTGGCCCGGTACGAGGGCGACGCGCTGGTCATCGAGACGACGCAACTGCTGGGCAGGCTGACCGGCACCCGGGGCAACGCCCTGAGCGACAGCAGCACGGTCACGGAGACTTACCGGCGTACTGACTCCCCGGAACTCGGCGCGGTGCTGGAGTTGACGCTGGTCGTTAACGATCCGGAGTACCTTACCGGTCCGTGGCAGATGACGTGGCGCAAGAACCATGCAGCCACCGACTACCGGTTTGTCGAGGTGGATTGTGTGCTGCCTTTGGCGCCCGGCGCCTGACCGGATTGTCGCTGCGTCCTAAGTCCGGAATGCGACGCAGGAAGAGTGGAAACATGAAATGCACTAACGTTGAATCCCGTTTTGCAGCCGCGCTGGCGATGTTGGCGTTTCCCGCGGCGATTTTCGCGCACCACGGCATCGGCGCGCAGTTCGACCTCTCCGCATCGATCGAGCTGCAGGGTGAACTGGAACGCGTCATCTGGCGTAATCCCCACGTTCGACTCACCCTGCGCGTCACCGACGACGCCGGCGGCGAAGACCTCTGGGAAGTCGAGGCGCAGTCGGTCAGCATGCTGCGCCAGCGGGATATCACCGAAGTACTGCTCGAAGCCGGCGACGAGATCACGCTGGTCGGCAATCCGGCGCGCGGCGGTGTCACCGAGATTTACGTGACCAACGTGCTGCTGCCCGACGGTCGTGAAGTCCTCTTCTCCCAGGGCGCGGAGCCGCGCTGGGACGATGAGGCTATGGGCAGGACCGGCGCGCGTTTCGTGGCCGAAGGCGATACGGATTCTCCGGAGCTGGGACTTTTCCGCACCTGGAGTGCCCCGCCGGGTCAGGGGTTTTTCAGGGACTTTTCCCATGCAGGCGCCCCGCTGACCGATGAGGCGCGCGCCACAGCGGTGGCCTACGACCGGTTGACCGACAATCTGGCCACCGGCGAGTGTTCCCAGGCGGGAATGCCGGCGATCATCGGGAACCCGTATCCGCGGGACTTCATCGACCGGGGCGATACGATTCTCATGCGTCTGGAGGAGTACGACGCGGTTCGCACGATTCACCTGGATGAGACGGCCGCCGCTATCGGATCGCCGCTCGGGCATTCCATCGGGAGATGGCAAGACGGCACGTTGGTTGTGACCACGACGAATATTTCGTCGCGGAGGTTTCGCCTGGGGATCGCCCTCGGCGATGACCTTCAGCTCGTCGAACGCTATACGCCGAGCGCCGATGGAAGCCGCCTGGACTACCGGGTCACCATCACCGACCCGTCCACATTCCTGGAGCCGGTTGAATTTCAGACGTATTGGATCTACATACCGGGGGTAACCGTGGAGCCGTATGAGTGCATCGAGGGCTAGTTTTTTGACAAATGCCCGAATGTGTTCATTCCTGGCAAGTACACGCGTTCGTTCCGGAACCTGACAGCGATCGACCGGTCGGTATGAGAACACCAGACAGTACTTCGATGTACACCAAGTGGGATCTCACGGGGCGTTTAGCGCTGATCTCGGGAGGCAGCCGCGGCATTGGGGCAGCCTGCGCCGAAGCCATGGTCGATGCTGGCGCGAGGGTGATCGCGGTAGCGCGCAATCAGGGGGATCTGGATCGGCTGCGCGACCGGTTGGGCAGCGCCGTGGAGACGTGGGCCGAGGATGTCAACGGGCGGCCCTTTCGCCGCCGGCTCGAACGGCTCGATCGACTCGATATCCTGTTCAACAACGCGGGCACCAATTCGCCCCAGCCCTTCATCGACACTCCGGAAGAGGTCGTGGACGATATGATCGCCGTGAACGTCCGGGCGATGTTCCTTACGGCCCAGAGCGCCGCGCGGGTGATGCTCCGCGCGGGCGCCGGCGGTTCGATCATCAACATGTCGTCGCAGATGGGCCACGTCGGTGCGGCAAACCGGACGGTTTACTGCATGACCAAGCATGCCGTAGAAGGGTTGACCAAGGCGCTCGGCGTCGAACTGGCGCCCCACGGCATTCGCGTCAACAGCGTCGCGCCGACGTTCATCGAAACGCCCATGACCGTGCCGATGCTGGAGGACAAGACCTTCAAACAGTGGGCTCTGGACTGCATCCCCATGGGACGAATCGGTCAATTGCGCGAGGTTGTCGCAGCAGTGATGTTTCTGGCATCACCGGATTCGTCGTTGATGACCGGCTCCAGCCTGAAGGTGGACGGCGGCTGGACCGCACGCTAGCGTCGGGGGCGCGTCCACTTCTCTCACCGCCGCATTGGCGCCTGTGGAATTCTCAGGCTGGCGGGTTGTCCAGCGCTATTCGGTCGGCAGCGGCGGCAGCGAACGCAGGTAGACCACCAGCGCGTCCAGATCCTCCTCGCTCATGTTCCGGTAGTACTGGAATGCCATGCTTTCGAGCATCTGCCGTCCGTCGGGTCGGATGCCGTCGGTGATGGCGAGCTTTATTTCGTCGTCGGTCCATTCGCCGATACCCAGTGTGGGGTGGGAGGTCACGTTCGCGGAGATCACCGTAAACCCGAGCCCGAAGATATTCGGATAGCTGTTACCGCCCAGTCCCGTTCGGCTGAAGTCGTGAACGCCTTCCACCAGGGGCGTGTGGCACTCGGTGCAATGCCCCAGGGCAACGGCAACGTAGGTGCCGTAGGCCAGGGGGTCATCGGGAGAAACATCGGGAACCGATTCGACAGGAGGCCCCCAGTCGGGCGGTAATGGCACCCGGTACTCGCTCTTCGGCACCACCCGGTTCACCGGCGGCGCGTTGCGCAGGTAGGCCACGATCGCACGCACGTCCGTATCGGAAATATCACGGTACCAGGGCGTCGGCATCGGCGGACCGATGATGGTCCCATCCGGCCGGAACCCTTCGCGAATCGCCCGAATGATCTCTTCGTCGCTCCAGGTGCCGATGCCGGTCGCCTCGTCCATCGTGATATTGGGCGCATACGCTTTGAACCCGGGCTCCTCGATGACGAAAGCCCCGGCCAGGTGCAGGTTCTCGATGGGTGTGCCGTCGGACCGCTTCGGGGTGTGGCAGTTGCCACACGCGCCTATGCTGTCCATCAGGTAGGTGCCCCGCGCAAGCAGTTCGTCGGGCGCCTGGGCCATCGCCAGGGGGCCGCAAACCAGAATGGCGAGGCCGCTCGCGAATGCGCCCACGCGGGCGGCAAACTTCTCGAACATACAGATCACCTCGGCGACAGCATGAAGTCCACCAGCTCTTCCTCCAGCAGCCGGTCGCTGGTGCCGATGGCGGACACGTACGATATGTGCCCGTGACCCTGCATCTGGCGCAGGCGCGGCTGCGCGCCGAAGTCATCGATGAGTCGGGTCAATAGTTGCGCGGTGGAGCGGTGAAAGCCGCGTGGGTCAAATTCGGCCACTGTGATCAGCACCGGAATCGAAGCCGTCTCGATATTGTCCAGCACACGCATTTCCGCCAACGTCCGGCCATCGACGGCATAGTAGTCGGAGCCGACCTCGTCCGGCGCATCAGGCAGCTGCAACGCCGGCGAAGCGAGAATGGCGCCGGCCACACGGTCGCCCTGGGTCGACGACAGGCTCGGGCGAAACACGTAGTTGGCCACATGGTTGCCGCCGGCGGAGTGGCCATAGACATAGAGCTGGGCAGGGTTGCCCCGGTAGTCGCCGATGTTGGCGTGAATCCATTCAACCGCCAGGTCCACTGCCTGGGCGCCGCTGGGCCAGGTATGCTCCGGCGCGAGGGGATAGGTCATGTTCACCGCGACGAATCCCAGGCCGGCGAAGTGTGTCGCGGCATGCTCCAGGTTGCTCAGATCGCCGCGTGAGAAGCCGCCGCCCTTTACCAGCAGGATGATGGGCGCCCCCATGCCCGGTGAATTGCGATTGTTGCCCTTGTAAA
>VYEH01000347.1 GCA_009843005.1 Pseudomonadota bacterium
CCGGCTCGATGTCCTCGACTCGGGCTACCCCGCCTACGACACCTCCGTGGGGTGGTTCCACTACGGCGACGAGGTCATCCAGGAAAATGCCCGGCGCGCGCGCCGGCGCGGTTTCGACGCCATGAAGCTGAAGGTTGGCGCAGCAGACCTGGAGCGCGACCTGCGGCGGCTTCGAATCCTGCGCGAAGCGGTGGGACCCGAGGCAACCCTGATGGTCGACGCGAACCAGCAGTGGCGCTGGCCCGTGGCCGAACGCGCCTGCCGCGAATTGGCCGAACTCGGCGTCTACTGGATCGAGGAGCCGACCCATCCGGTCGCCGTGCTAGGGCACCGCCGACTCGCCGAGGCGGTGGCGCCGGTGAAGATCGCCGCCGGTGAGCACATCCCGAACCAGGTGCTGTTCAAGAACTTCCTGCAGGCTGGCGCCATTCAGGTCTGCCAGGTGGACGCGCTGCGGGTCGGCGGGATCAGCGAGTTCCTGACCGTCAGCCTGCTGGCACGGCATTTTGGCGTACCGGTGATCCCCCACGTCGGCGACATGGGACAACTGCACCAGCACCTGGTGCTCTTCAATCACATCGCGCTGGGCAACGAGCGGCTGTTCCTGGAGTGCATTCCGCACCTGAGCGAGCACTTCGCGGACCCGGCGGTGATCGAAAATGGCCGCTACCTGACGCCCACCGCCCACGGTACGGGGCTGCGGCTGAAATGAGCGCATCGCCCGGCACCTGCCACCGATGACTACGGCACTGGGCACGATCGACTGGTCGATCATCGTCCTGTACCTGGTCGGCATCACCGCCGTGGGCATATCCAGCGCCCGCCGCAGCACCGAGTCATCGGAGAACTATTTCCTGGCGGCCCGCTCGCTGCGCTGGCCGACCATCGGCCTGGCGCTGTTCGCAACCAACATCTCCACCGTGCACCTCATCGGGCTGGCCTCGTCCGGGTTCAGTACCGGCATGGTGGTGGGCAACTTCGAATGGCTCGCGGCCACCTGCCTGGTGCTGCTCGGCCTGGTGTTCGCGCCGTTCTACTTCCGCAGCCGGGTGGCCACCCTGCCCGAGTTCCTGGAACGGCGTTTCAGCGGCGGATCGCGGACCATGCTGGCCGTCATGGGCGTGTGCGGGGCGCTGTTCGTGCACATCGGCGTCAGCCTGTACGCGGGCGGCGTCGTGGTCGACGAGCTGCTGCACCCGCAGACGCCGGGCGTCGACCGCGCCAGCATCGTCTGGTCGATACTCATTGTATCGGGCCTGACTGTGCTGTACACGGTGCTCGGCGGACTCAGGGCCGTGGTTGTGACCGAGGCGATCCAGACCATTCTGTTGCTGCTCGGCGCCGCTGCCGTGACGCTGGCCTGCTTCGTGGCCCTGAACGATTCGGCGGCAGCGGCCGGCCAGGGGCTAGTCGACTACGTCGCAACCAACACCCGCCCGGACCAGCTTTCCGCGGTGCACGCCTCGGGCGACTACGCCTGGTATGCCATGCTGCTGGGTTACCCGGTACTGGGCATCTGGTACTGGTGTTCGGACCAGACCATAGTGCAGCGCGTGCTTGGCGCGGCAACGGTGCGCGACGCCCAGATCGGCCCATTGTTCGCCGGCTTCCTGAAGATCCTGCCACCCCTGCTCATGGTGTTGCCGGGCGTATTCGCCTACGTATTGTTTCGGGAGCTGATCGAAGCCAATCCGGACGGTACGCTGGTGGTGCTGATCCTCGAATTGTTGCCGCCCGGCGTGCGCGGGCTGGTGCTGGCGGGGTTGCTGGCCGCGCTGATGAGCACGGTTGCGGGGGCGCTCAATTCCACCTCGACGCTAGTGAGCATCGACATCGTCAAGCGCGTTTGGCCCGCCACCGCCGACCGCCGCCTGGTGCGGATCGGCCAGGCGACCACCGTCGTGGTGATGATCCTGGCCATGGCCTGGTCGACCCAGGGTGACCGCTTCGGCGGCATATTCGCTGGCATCAACCAAATGATCGCCGTGCTGGCGCCGCCGATCTCGGCGGTGTTTCTGCTTGGCGTGCTGTGGCCGCGCGGCACGGCACAGGCCGCCCTGGCGACCCTGGTTGCGGGATTCGCCCTGGGCGCCGCCGTCTTCCTGGTCGACTTTCCGGCAGCCAGCGGCGCCATACTGGGTAATTACACGGCAGCGACGGCGCCCTCGGAACAGCTCGTCGGGCAGCCGGTACAGCTCATTACCCACGGGCTGGGCATTGGGTTCATGCTGCAGGCGTGGTGGCTGTTCGCGATCTGCTCGGCATTGTTCGTGCTGTGCAGCCTGGCGACGCCGGCACCGGATCCGCGTATCGTCAGCCAGTACTGCTACAGCCGCACGGCTGCCAGGTCGGACAAGCGCCGGTTCGCTGCAGGCAGTCCGGGATTCCTTTCCATCGTCCTGCTCGGCGCCATTGGTATCCTGTACCTGATCTTTTCCTGATAAACCAGCGGGAAGGACCGGACATTGGCGGATTTCACGATCATCGATTCCCACCTGCACCTTTGGGACCCGGCACGGCTCACCTACCCGTGGCTGTCCGAAGTGCCGGCCATCGGCGGGCCCCGCCTGCCCCGGGACTTTCGCGCCGCGTCGGATGGATTCGATGTTAAGAAAATGGTCTTCGTGCAGTGCGACGCGGCGCCGGAACAGGCCCGCGACGAGGTCCGCTGGGTGGCGGAGTTGGCGGCGGGCGAGGAACCGCGCCTGGCCGGGATCGTTGCCTGGGCCCAGGTGTCCAGGGGCGCGGCGGCCGCGGATGAGCTCGACTGGCTCGCCGGCGTGCCCCTGGTGCGAGGCGTTCGCCAGCTCATACAGGGCGAGGCCGACGACGGTTTCTGTGCCCGGCCGGATTTCGTGCGTGGCGTTCAGCTACTCGGCGAGCGGGGCCTCTCGTTCGACCTGTGCATCAAGGGCGACGGACAGTTCCAGAGCGTGCTCGAACTGGTGGAGCGATGCCCGCAGGTGGAGTTCGTACTCGACCACCTGGGCAAACCCTTCATCAGCGAGTCCCGGATCGAGCCCTGGGCCGGCTGCATGCGGCGTCTGGCCGAGGCGCCAAACGTCTTCTGCAAGATCAGCGGGATGAGCACCGAGGCGGACTGGAACGACTGGTCGGTGGACGATCTCAGGCCCTACGCCGAGATCGCATTTGAGGCATTCGGCCCGGATCGCGTCATGTTCGGAGGCGACTGGCCGGTGGTGGACCTGGCGTCCTCCTGGGCACAGTGGGTGCGGACGCTGGACGAACTGACCGCCGGCTTCAGCGCATCCGACCGGCACAAGCTGTTCCACGACAACGCCGCGTCGTTTTACCGTATCTGAGAGCCGTGCCGGGGACGGGGAAGTATGGGCGCCGAATGCCGTCGGCCCGACATTTGACTGAATTACGAGGCATGAGTGTGGAGAGATTGGCTGGGAAGCGCTGCCTGGTAACGGCAGCCGGTCAGGGTATCGGTCGAGCGATCGCGCTGGGATTCACCGCCGAAGGGGCCGATGTGCTCGCAACGGACATCGATGGTGGGGCGCTGGCGGCACTCGGCGAGGTACGGGATGACATTGAAACCGCGGTCATGGACGCGACGGACGCCGAACGGGTCGCTGCGGTATGCAATTCCCGCACGTTCGATGCGGTCGCCAATGTCGTCGGTTACGTCCATCAGGGCTCGATTCTGGACTGTACGCGGGACGACTGGGAACGGACGTTTCGGGTCAACGTCGATTCGGCGTATCTGGTCTGCAGGGCTGTTCTGCCGGCAATGCTTGCAAACGGCGGCGGATCGATCATCCACCTGTCATCGGTCGCCTCCTCGATCAAGGGGGTCCCGGCCAGATTCGCGTACGGCGCCGCCAAGGGAGCGGTCATCGGGTTGAGCAAGGCCATCGCGGCCGATTTCGTGGGTCAGGGCGTTCGATGCAACGCAATTTGCCCGGGTACCGTGGACACGCCGTAGAAGGCCGAGCGAGTGGCCGAACTCGTAGGTGACGCAGAGTAAGTCTGCCGCAGCTTCAGGGCGCGTAAGCCGATGGGCAGACACGGTCGCGCCGAGGAAGTCGCGCACCTTGCCGTTTACCTGGCGAGCGACGAGTCGGCATTCACCACCGGTTGCGAGTTTGTCATCGACGGTGGCTGGTCGATTTAGCGGAGATGATTGGATGAAGCTGCTGCGTTATGGCGAAACGGGCCGGGAACGTCCCGGCATTCTGGATGCGAACGGCAACATACGCGAACTGGGCGGTGTGGTTTCGGATATAGGCGATGGAGTGCTGACGCGGTCGGCACTGGACCGGCTGAGGCGCACTGAGGTCGAGTCGCTGCCTCGCGTCGACGGGCCTGTGCGCATCGGTCCGTGTGTCGCGGGCGTTCGCAAGCTCATGGGCGTCGGCCGAAATTACGCCGGGCATGCCGCCGAGTCGGGCGAGGAAGTGCCGGAGGAGCCGCTTGTTTTCTTCAAGGCGACCAGTGCGATATGCGGTCCCGACGACGATGTGCTCCTGCCGCCGGGATCGGTGAAAACGGATTGGGAGGTCGAACTCGGCGTCGTGATCGGCGACGAAGCCCGGTATGTCTCCGAAAGCGCCGCCCTGGACCATGTCGCAGGTTACTGCGTCGTGACCGATATCTCCGAGCGGCATTTCCAGCTCGAACGGTGCGGGCAGTGGGTAAAGGGCAAGAGTTGCGACACGTTTGCACCGATCGGTCCGTGGCTGGTGACGGCGGACGAGATTCCGGATCCGCAGAATCTCGCCATGTGGCTGGACGTTAACGAACATCGGTATCAGGACGGTTCGACCGCATCGATGGTTTTCGGGGTTCGCTATCTGGTGAGCTACCTGAGCCAGTTCATGACGTTGCAGTCTGGCGATATCATCTGCACAGGCACGCCACCGGGGGTGGGTCTCGGGCAATCCCCTCCTGTTTACCTGAAGGACGGCGATGTGATGACGCTGGAAATCGAAGGATTGGGCAGGCAGCGTCAGCCGGTACGCGCGCTGCCGCAATGAATGGCGCCAGCCCGAATCGCCCGCCAACCTTCGCCGGCAACGATTGGACGGTGAGTCTGGTTCCGATCGTGCGGCTGGTCGCCGGTTTCGGATAGAGCCAAGTAGGCCCTAGGCGCCGTCCGGCATCCGCAGCCCCAGGCTGGTCAGGGCCGCTTCCAGGTGCGCGAGCGCCTCCGGCGTCGGGCCCGGATATTCGCCGGCGATGGGTACGTTACCAATGTAGCCGATATCGGTACGGCCCACCTCCGTTGAAAAGAATGCGCTGAGGGTCAGGTTCCGGTATTGGTGGAAGAAGGCTGCGGTGTCCTCAAGGCCCGGCTCGACGCGATCGGCAAAGGCGATCCGGTCCAGAATTCCGGCGCGTTCATTGTCGGAGATGTCCGCGAAGCCGGCTGCGAAGCTCTCGCTGGCGGTCCGTTCAAGCCATTCCAGGCCATGGAAAATCATCTCGCGGTCCCGTTGCTGATCCGGGTATGGCGCACTGACCCACTCGTCGATGAATTCGTGTACGCCCACTGCGGTGGCCGCCGGCGAGATTTCGTCTTCCGGAATGATCATGTCGCACAGCGCCGCGGCGACGCGCAATTGCGGGGGCGTCATGGTGCGCTCCCACGGGACCGCCGGGTTCAGCAGATCGGGGTCCCGCCCGTATCCCGGACCGCTTGCCGGCCCGGGCGCACCGAGCACAGAGAATCCGGTCTCGGCATCCGCGCCGACGCCCGGAGTCTGGGCGCGGGCGGCGCCGGCCGTCACCAGGGCGGATGCGAGCCACTTCAGGGTGGTGCGCCGGTCGACGATGGGCGGGCTGACGTCCTTCATATCTCGCCCTGCCTCATCCGTTCGATCAGATTCTCGGTGCTGCGCCACGCCAGCGCCAGGATGGTGAGGGTCGGATTCTTGTGGGCCTTGGACGCAAACACCGAACCGTCGGTCAGGTACAGGTTGTCCACTTCCCAGGCCTGGCCGAAGCCGGTCGTCACGGAGGTTTCCGGATCGTCTCCCATGCGCGCGGCGCCGACCTCGTGAATGATCACCCCGCCGGCGGCAATGGCCTCTTCCGGCGGGCGCACTTCCGTCAGCAGCCTGCCGCCGAGCCGGTCGATGAGTTCCAGCGTGTTTTGCTGGAAGTGCGCCACCTGGCGGAATTCGTGCTCGGAATGCCGATAGTGAAAGCGGAGTACGGGGATTCCGAAACGGTCCCTGAGTTC
>VYEH01000335.1 GCA_009843005.1 Pseudomonadota bacterium
GGCCGGCAGAAACCAAGGCAGCGCCCAGCTCGGAATTAAGCGCCTATCCCTCCCTGAATCTCTCGAGCGACTTTTCCGTCGAGATCACCGTGAGCAACAGGGGCCTCGCGCGCTCCGAGCCTGCCACGCTCCGCGCAGTCCTCTTTGCGCTGGTACCGGATGAAAACACGGTCGACCCGGACGACAGGCGAAGCGTGACCCAGAGCCGGGACAGCGCCAACATCCCGGCCCTCGACGGCAAGGGAGCGCCCTTCAGAGTCGATCTCATGTTTGCCACCGGCGCGCTGGAAGCCGGCACGACGTACTACCTCCAGGCGGTGGTGGAGGACGTGCCGGACGGCTCGGAGGAGCCTGAATTCCTGACGGCAACCTATACCGGATTCACCCTGGACAGCCTGAATCGCATCCAGCACGTATGCGTCGAACCGGGGCGGGGCGGAACCGCGGGGGTGACGGACCCGCTGCTGGCCCAGCAATGGCACCTGGACAACACCGGCCAGACGGGTTACGCCGAAACCGGCGGCGTGGCGGGGGAAGACCTGCAGATGGATGGCATCCTCGACGACGGCCCCACCGGCGCCGGCGTGAAGGTGGCGGTGGTGGATACCGGCATGGAAATCTGTCATCCGGACCTTGCGGACAGCGTCGAGGCCGGCGCTTCGTTCCACTTCGACGCGCTGGACGTCCGCACGGACCCGGAATTCGGTTGGGCGCTGCGCATGGACTCCGCCGACCCGTTCAACTACGACTCCACCGGGGGGCACGGCACCAGTGTCGCGGGCTTGATCGCCGGGTCCGCGGACAACGGCATCGGCGGCCGGGGCGTGGCGCCGGATGCCCTGTTGCGGGGATACAATGCGCTCAACTCCAGTTCCCAGTTCAGCGACCTGTTCAGCTCGCTGGGCGCCAGCGACCTGCTGCCGAATTCCAGGGACGTGGACATCTTCAACATGAGCTTCGGCGGCGGCGGATCCCGGCCGGCCAACGCCCATCCCTACCTGGAGCGGCTGTTTTCCTATGGCGTGAACAACCTGCGGTCCGGGCTGGGCGCGATCTACGTCAAGGCCGGGGGCAACGCTTTCGGCGCCTGCAATTCGCTTGAGCGATTGATCAACGAACGCATCGGTTGCCGCTCAACCAATGCGGACGACTGGAGCAACCTCCCCTACCTGATCATCACGGGCGCCTTCAACGCCGACGGCCGAAAGGCGAGTTACGCCAGCGCCGGACCGAACCTCTGGGTCACGGCTCCGGGGGGCGAGTACGGCTCCAGCCGGCCCGCACTGTTGTCGACCGATCAGATGGGCGCCGACCGGGGCCTCCAGATATTGCGCGACGACAACCCGCTGCAGGGCGAATCGGCCGTGAATCCCGACGGCGACTACACCGGGCGCATGAACGGCACATCGGGCTCCGCCCCGCTGGTATCGGGCGCAGTCGCGCTGCTGCTGGAGACCGTGCCTGCGCTGACGTGGCGCGACGTGAAGCACATCCTGGCGAAGACGGCCCGGAAGATCGATCCGGACATCGCCGCGGTCGAGGAAACCATCGGCACCATGTTGCGCACCCTGAGATTGCCGTGGACCGAGAACGCGGCGGGCTACTCCTACCACGACTGGTACGGCTTCGGCGCGGTGGACGTGGACGCCGCCGTTGCAATGGCCGGCGACTACACGCCGGACTCCCTCGGCGAGTTCCGCCAGTCGGGCTGGTTCGAGGGCGGTCCGGGGGGCGCGATTCCCGACAACGACGGCACCGGGCTGACCGCCACGCTCAATGTCAGCACACTCCCGGACGATGCCAGCATCGAGGCGGTGCTGCTGGAAGTCGACATCGATCACGAATTTCCCAACGACCTGGGCATCCACCTGGTCTCACCCGGGGGCACTCGTGCGGTCCTCAACCAGATCTACAACGATACCCTGGCGCTGGACGAGCCGGGCAACCTGCGGTGGCGGGTGTTGGGCAACGCCTTCTAAGGCGAGACGCCCAATGGCGACTGGCAGATCGAGGTGTTCGACGCGGCGGAAGAGGATACGGGAGATCTGGAGGCGTGGCGCCTGCGGTTCTACTACGGGAGCCACCCGGAGGAGGAGGAGGAATAGAAGATCCGCAGGGGTACGTAAGCACGGGCGTGGACGTGATCCTGGCCTCGGAGGCGCAGTTCACGGACGTGGGCTGTGCGCTCGCGACGCCCGCCGCGCTCTACGGTTGCGGTACCGGCCGGCAAGCCGAATCAGACCGAATTACCTACGGATTCCGCGCGCTAGAACCGCCCGTGCAGCCGCACGCCAAGCGAGTCCGAGTCCGGCGAGCCGGTGAAGTACCCGCCGTCGGAGTCGGTGCGGACCAGTTGGATCTCTATCGCCGCGTTGCGGAGGAAGAACCAGTTCGCCGAGAGGCCAACCGCATCGCGGATGCCCCAGGTATCGTGATCGGAGTTCGTATAGTTCAGGTGCACGCCCAGGGCCGGGGTCGGGAACAACGCCCCGGAGAGGCTGTATCCGCGCTCGCGCTCGGACTCGAAAATATCGTTGTATATCGAATCCGGACTCAGGTCGCTGACGAACCTTACCGGCGAACCGAATTCATCGATCGCCGGGAAATAACCGCGCGGCTCCGGCAGGATCAGGCGCGTTTCCGAGCGGCTGGAGCGAATGCTCGCCGAAAACGCGACGGTCGAGTCGCCGAGCCGGGCGACGTGGCGGACCGACAGCCGCACCTCGTCGGTCTCGATGTCCGTGCCGGTTCGCAGTTCGATGGGCTCGAAGCCGGGAATCCCGGGATTCCCGGGCAAAACGGGGCCGCCGAATACGGGGTCGAAGAAAAACGGAGTCACCAGCGTTTCCTGGCTCGCGGTGTCGGATCCGAAATCCAGTTCCAGGGCGGTGCGCGTGCCGAAGTACCTGCCCGCGAATAGCCCGGCGCTCTCGTGGCCCGCCGTGGTCTGCGCGAACGGATAGTCCGGCAACATGTCGGCATCGCTCCGGCTGGCATGCGCACCGGCGTACCAGCCGCTGCCCGGCCACACGTAGCGGCCGTCGAGAGCGTACTCCGAGGAGTCCAGGCCCGACTCGGTGGGCCAGCCGGCCAATGCCGGGTTCACGACGCTGATACTCCCGTTGTCGGTCACGTTGCGGGGCGACGGGCCCCAACCGATAATCCCGTCGCCGAAAATCGCCGGATACAGTTGTTCGCGCAGCTTCGTGCGTCCCGTGCTCACCGACACGTGGCTGCTGCGGTTCAGAAACGGCGCCAGCTCGTACGGCCCCACCTGGTCGTCGACCGCGGAGAGGTACCAGGTGGCGCGCATCGACGAGTGGTTGGTTTCAATGCTGCCCTCCGAGTCGATGTCCTCGTACCCGCCGGTCACCTGCCACGAGTACTCGGCTGCGACGGCGGCGGACAGGGCGACGCTGCCCGCGCACAGAACCATGGCCCTGCAGACGGTGCTGGCCACAGCGCATGCTGTTGGATGTTTCGTTCCGTTCACGTTTCGATACCTCACCTATATAAACAATTCCATTTGGAATAGCGTATTGGGCCAATGGTTCCGTACGATATCGGCCACCGGGTCGCTTGTAATGAAGGCCGCTCGGACATTCGACCTTCACGGGAGAGAGGCCACGAGCAGGTAATTTGCGCCTATCGGGTGGGTTTTGCAATGCCTGCACCACTTATATACGGTTGGTCTGAACCCATCCGACACGCGACCGCCATGTTCTGGACACGGAAAAAGAACAGTCTCGCCGTTTCCGCCGCACTTGCCGGCACCTCGGCCACCATCGCCAATGCCCAGATCGAGGAGATCATCGTCACCGCGACCAAGCGGGCCGAGAGCGCCCAGGACGTGCCGGTGTCGGTCCAGGCGGTCAGCGGCGACGATCTGAGGGACCTGCGGGTGGAGACGTTCGACCGGTACGTGGAGTATCTGCCCAATGTGGTCAGCACCGGCGACGGCCCGGGCAAGAAGGAACTGTATATCCGCGGCAGCGCCACCGAGCAGTCCGGCGTGTCGGTGGCGCCGGCCCAGGGGTCGGCGCCCGGCGTGGCGCTGTATGTGGACGAGCAACCCGTTTCCTTCGGCGCCCGCAACCTGGATGTCTACGCCGTGGACCTCGAACGCGTCGAGGTGCTCTCCGGGCCGCAGGGCACGCTGTTCGGGGCCAGTTCGCAGTCGGGCAACCTGCGGCTCATTACCAACAAGCCGCAGCAGGGCCTGTTCGAGACCGGTTTCAATGCAAAGTACAGCTCAACCCGGGGCGGCGCCGACAGCGGCGCCGTGGACGCCTGGCTGAACGTGCCGCTGGGCGATCGGACCGCCGTTCGCATCGCGGTCTACAACGACACCCAGGGCGGCTGGATCGACAACGTCCCGGCCGTCTTCACCCCCAGCGGCGAGGTGATCGACCGCAATGACTTTACGGGCTTCGGCCCCAGGCTGACCGGCGCCGACTCGGTGCAGAGCGCCGTGAACGAAGGCCTGGTGCAGGACGACTGGAACGAGGCCAGCTATCGCGGCGCGCGTATCGGCTTCGCCCACGACATCAACGATGACTGGGACCTGCTGGTGCAGCACACCGCCCAGACGCTCGAAGCCGAAGGCTCCTTCCTGGCCGAGCCCGATATCGCCGAGGACGCCTCCGCCAAGTTCGCGCCCGAGTACAATCGCGACGAATTCGGCCTGACCACCTGGACGCTGAACGGGCGGCTGTCCCGGCTGGAGCTGATCTATACCGGCGGGCTGCTGGACCGCGAGGTGGACAGCCTCATCGACTACACCCACTACAACAACGGCGGCGGCTACATCACCTACTACCTCTGCAGCGGCAACATCTACGATCTCACCGATCCCAACCACTGCTTCAACCCGAGAAAGGAATATGTCGAGGACACAGCCAATCGGCGGGTGACCCACGAATTCCGCGTTCATACCGACCCGGCCCGGCGCTGGCGGGTGCTGGGCGGGGTGTATGTCAACGATGTCGAAACAAACCACATCGGCGATTTCAACTATTACTCGACCAACCGGGCGATGGGCGAGCACGCCAACAACTACTACAACGACAACAGCGGCGACGGCTTCATGGTGGGCAACATCGCGGTGCCCACCGACGGTGTCAACACCATGGGACCGCGTGGCCCCCTGACGACGTTCTTCAACGACTTCACCCGCACCGAATCGGAACTGTCGACCTTCGGCGAAATTGCCTTCGACATTTCCGATGCGGTCACGGCGTCGTTCAGCGCCCGCTCCTACGACCTGGATACGGCGCTCACCGGCGCGTCCAACTTCTCCTTCGGCTGCCGCTACGGCATCGGCGGGTTCGGCAATTCCCACCACACCGAGGACGGGCGCTGCAACAGCCACGCCTTCAGCAACGACGTCACCGCGCGGCTGCGCACGCTCGGCCGCTACAACCGGACCGGGGACGACAGCATCATCCTCGACGCCACGAGTCCGGACGGCGCGCGGGACATGTTCCGCGGCGGCGGCAGCAACCGGGCGACCCTGGACGCCATCAGGAACGGCCACGTGGACATCAGCCATCTCAATGCCGAAGGCTCCATCACCGAGACCGACACCATCGTCAAGGCGCCGCTGGACTGGCAGGCCACCAACGACGTGCTGCTGTTCGCCACCTACGCCGAGGGCTATCGCCCTGCGACGCTGAACCGCAACGCCGGTCAGCTTTCCACCAACCAGACGGGCGTCTACGAGAACTACGTCGTGCCCGTGGTGGCGCTGACCGACAACCTGACCAGTTTCGAGGTGGGCGTGAAAAGCTACCTGCTGGACCGCTCGCTGCGGCTGAATGCGACGTACTTCCGCTCGAACATCGACGAACTGCAGGTCTCGCGTTTCGATCCTTCCAACGTGGCCTTCCTGTACTTCATCGAGAACATCGGGGATGCGGAATCCAGCGGCCTGGACGTGGACTTCCTGTGGCTGCCGAGCGGGTCGCTGAGCATCGCCGGCGCCTTCAGCGTACTCGACACGGAACTGACGCGCATCAACCGCCAGTTGCAAGGCATCGCGGTGCCCGTCGGCAGCGAGCTGCCCATGGCGCCGTCGTTCGCGGGCAACCTGAGGCTGCGCTATGGCTTCCGGCTGGCAAACGCCGATGCCTACCTGGCCGCCAGCGTGAACTACCGCGGCGAGATGGTTTCAGGGATCGTCGGCAGCGCCGAACTGAT